>JARRLD010000270.1:0-6519 GCA_037387345.1 Gemmatimonadota bacterium | reverse complement strand
TGGAGCCGGGCGGTGGTCCTGATCTCGCCGAGAAAGCGCTCGGCGCCGAGGTGGGCCGTCAGCTCCGGCTTCAGGACCTTGAGGGCGACGCTGCGGTCGTGGCGGAGATCCGTGGCGAGGAACACGGTCGCCATGCCGCCCTCACCGATCTGCCGATCGAGGACATACGCCCCTGCGAGGGCCGCGCTCAGGCGAGACTGGAGGTCGGACATCAGCCCAATACAAGCCATCGGGAAGAAAAGCGCCAGCCATTGAAAATAACCATAATTATGGTATTGTTTTGTATGTCCATCGACGCAAGCACACTCGTGCCTCTGGGGCGGACGGATCTTCGAGTGAGCTCCATCGGCCTGGGGTGTTGGCAGTTCTCCGGAGGCCAGGGCTTGCTCGGCCGCTTCTGGCCGGCGCTGACGCAGGAGACCGTGGATGCGATCGTCGCAAGTGCCGTTTGCGGCGGGATCAACTGGTTCGACTCGGCCGAAGGGTACGGTTGGGGAGAATCGGAACGGTCGCTGGATCTCGCGCTTACCGCTGCCACGCGCTCAGGGGCGATATCAGGGCGCCCGCTGGTGGCCACGAAGTGGTGGCCGTTCCTTCGCACGGCCCGCCACCTCCGCGAGACCGTCGAATCCCGCCGGGAAGCCCTGGGCGGGCGGGTCATCGACCTCTACCAGATCCACCAGCGCATCGCGTTCTCGACGCTGAAAGCCCAGATGAACGCGCTGGCGGACGTCGTGGAGGCTGGCCACGCCCGGGCGGTAGGGGTGAGCAACTTCAGCGCCGCGGCGATGCGCAGATCGGCCGGGCTGCTCGAAGCCCGCGGCGTGCCCCTGGCCTCGAATCAGGTGGGATACAGTCTCCTCGATCGGAGGATCGAGACCAACGGCGTGTTGGACGAAGCCCGACGCATGGGGATCACGATCATCGCGTACTCACCCCTGGCGCAGGGCGTTCTCACCGGGCGCTTCCACCCGGGGCCCGCCGGAGACGCCGAGACCCCCGGGACGCCGCGCCGCCGGCTGCCTCAATTCCGGCCCGGTCGGATCCGCAAGACGCAGCCGGTCGTGGATCTCTTGAGGAGCCTGGCCCGAGCCCATGGCTGCACCCCGGCCCAGGTGGCCCTGGCCTGGGTGACGCAGCGGCAACCGGGCGTCGTCGTGGCGATCCCCGGTGCGTCCAGCCCGACTCAGGCCGAGCAGGACGCGGGCAGCATGACGCTTCGCCTGTCGGCGGAAGAGATCGAGCGGTTGGATCGCGTGTCGGACCCCTCCGGGTCGTAGCGCGGAAGCGTCGAGTGGAGACGCCCCTCGCCGCAGGAGCCGACGCCCCGGCGCACCGTACGGCATGAGCGGCGCCTCGGGCTTCACACCACCGGTTCAGCGCCGCAGCGAGCTGACCCTCCAGAGGATGCTGGAAGCCGCCAAGGAGGCGCTGGACGAGAAGACCCTGGACGAGCTGACCCTTCAGGAGCTCACTGCCCGGGCAGGCGTCACCGTGGGCGCCTTCTATCAGCGATTCCCGTCGAAGGCCGCGTTCCTCCACTACCTGGAAGAGGAGGCGTACCGGCAGATCGAGGAACGCGGCGCCGCTTTGTTCCTCTCTCCCCCGCCGGACCCGGCTCCCTCGGTCCGCGAGTACCTGCGGACCTTCGTGTCGGGGATGGCGGACATCTATCGCGAGCACCGGATGATCCTTCGGGAGCTGGTGCAGCGCTCCCGGTCCAGTCAGGAGCGGCAGGAGCTCCGGATGGACATGGTGCGGATCGTGGTCGGCCAGGCGGTGGACTGGGTGCTGGCGCACGGCGGAGACATCGGACACCCCGACCCGCGAAAGGCGCTCAGCGTGGCCCTTCTGTTCACGTCTTCCGCCCTGCGGGACGTGATCCTGTTCGGCGAGGGATGGGCCGGCGGTGGCTCCGCATCCGACGTCGACGACCTGGTGCAGGAGCTGACCCGGGCGGCCGAGGCCTACCTGGGGAGCGCCGACCCTGACGACTGAGGCCGGAGCCCGCGGCCCCGGACCGGGCCGTGGCCGCGGGCTCCCCGCTCATTCCGTCTTGAACGCCACCAGCGGGTCCACGCGCAGGGCCCGCAGCGCCGGCACCAGGCTCGCCACCAGGACCGTGGCAAGGACCACGCCGGTGACCTCGACGAGGATCCACGGGCCCGTGGGCGTCGCCCCTACCAGAGCCGAGCGCACCAGCGGTCCGGTGAGGACGGCGAGGCCCAGCCCCAAGAGGATTCCCCCTCCGGACAGAGCCAGGAACGCGCCGAGAACCGACCGGAGGATCTCGCCGGACGTCCCGCCCAGCGACACCCGGATGCCGATCTCCCGGGTTCTCCGGACCACGGCATACGACAGCACGCCGTAGATGCCCAGGATGGCCAACAGGACCGCCACCGCGCCCAGCCCCACCAGGAGGATGGACGCGAGTCGGGCCCATCGGTAGTTGCGGTCGTCCCGCGCACGGTCGCGCAAGGAGGCCACGGAGACCGGGGCGTCGGGCAGTAGCTCGCGCATCACCGCAGCGGTGGCGCCGACGACCCCTGTGGCACCCGGCCCGGCTTCCACGACGACGCTGAGCTCGGACCGCGGGTACTGGGCCGCCGACCGGTAGTATTCCACCGCCTCCGAGCGGGCAAAGCCGTAGCGGACGTTCCCCACCATCCCCACGACCTCGTGCCAGACGCCGTCGTCCTCCGTTCCGATCCGGACGCGCTGTCCCAGGGGGTCCTCCCCAGGCCAGTACCGCCGGGCCATCGCCTCGCTCACCACGGCCACGGGGGCGCCGCCGTCCTCGTCGCCCGCGACGAAGCCCCGACCGGCGAGCACGGGGATGTCCATGGCCTCGAAGTACTCTCGGCTCACCACGCTGCTGTGGAGGATGGTCTCCTCCACTCCCTCCGTAGTCTCCACGCCGGCCGGCGGCATGGAATACGAGGGCATGAGGGGCATCTGGGAGGCCAGGGCGACCTTCTGCACGCCGGGAACCGATCCGAGGCGCCGCATCATGTCCTCGAAGAAGAGGCGCTGCTCGTCGGGTGCGGCGTCACGGAGGTGTGGCACGGCTACGTACATGGAGTAGGCGCCGTCGGCGCCGAACCCCGGGTCCCGCTCCGCGGACAGGCGGTAGCTGGCCAGGAAGAGGCCGGAGGCGGACAGGAGGAGCACGGCCAGGGCCACCTCGGCCACCACCAGCGTGCCGTGGCTCCCCAGGCCCCTGCGCCCGCCCGTCGCGCCCACGCCTCCCTCGCGTAGAGCGGCGCTGAGCTCCGAGCGTCCCGTGTGCATCGCCGGGAGCAGCGCCACCAGGACTCCCAATCCCGCGGTGAGCAGCGTGATCACCAGAGCCACCCGGGCATCGATGGCGACCTCCCCGGCGCGGGGTACGGTCATCGGCAGCGCGGCAAGGAACGGGGCCAGCGAAACCCAGGCCAGGAGGCCGCCGAGAAGGCCCCCCAGACCCGACAGGAGGAGGCTCTCTCCCAGGACCAGCCCTGCCAGCCGACCCGATCCGGCCCCGAGCGACGCGTGGACCGCGAACTCCCGTCGACGCTCGGCGGACCGGGACAGCAGCAGGTTGGTGACGTTGGCGCACCCGACCAGGAGCACCACCAGGGAGGCGCCCAACAGGAGGAGGAGGCCGGTTCGGGCACCGGCGACGGTGATCTCGTGGAGGGGGAAGACGAGCACCTCGAATTCCCGTTCTTCCGGGTGGACCGCAGCCATCTCCGCGGTCACGCGGCGCATGTCTTCTCGGGCCTCGTCCAGCTCCACGCCCGGGGCGACACGCCCGATGGCGTTCAGGAATCCGGCGCTCCTCACCTCGCTGAGCACGAGCTCGTCGCCGAAGTGGACCCAGGCGTCGGTGGACTCCGAAGGAAACGCGAAACCCTCAGGCATGACGCCGACCACGGTGTATTCCGTCCCGTCGATGCGGATGGTCCGCCCCACCGTCGTCGGATTGCCTCCGAAGCCCCTGATCCAGAGCCCGTGGCTCAGGACCACCACCGGGGCGGCACCCAGGGCGTCGTCCGCTGGCATGAGGTGACGTCCCAGCTCCGCCGGCACCCCCAGGGCCCCGAAGATCCCCGACGTCACCACGGCGCCGTTGATCCGGACGGGCTCATCCCCCTCTTCCAGCGCGCCCGAGGTGGACGCATACGCGCCGAGGTGGGAGAAGGAGCGGGACCTCTTCTCCCAGTCGAAGAAGGTGACGGGGGGCGTGGCGAACCAGCCCGCGGACCGGGCGGCGGTGGGAGGTCCCGAGAACCAGTCCGGATCCACCCGGGACAGGTGGAGGAGCTGGCCCGGGCTCTCATACGGGAGGGGCCGCACGAGCACACCGTCCACCATGGCAAAGGCCAGCGTCGTCGCCCCGATGCCAACGGCGAGGGTGGCCACCACCACGAGACCGAAACCGGGACGTCGCGAAACGCCACGAACGGCATGCCGCAGCCCAGCCTCCAGGCTCAGCCCGGGGTGGGCGCCACCTCCCCGGTAGGAGACAGCGAACCGTCCCACGTAGCTCCAGTACCAGAGCGTGGCGAGGAGCCGAGGCCCGTCGCCCCAGCGGGTCGCCATCTCTTCCCGGGCGTCGCCTACGATGCTCCGGCCCCGGGGGTCTCCGCCCACGAGCCGCTCGAGGATCCACTCGGCCGTCCGCGGAGGGCGCGGTCCCTCTCCCCGGGCCGTCATCGATCCGTCTCCAGGAGTCCGCCGACCCCGTCCCACATGTTCATGAGGCGCGCGCGGGCTTCGGCCAGATCCTTGATGCCGGCCTCCGTGACGCTGAACCGTCGGCGGGGGTGGCCCCCCCGCTCGGGCGAGCCGTCCTCCACGTCCCACGTCAGCAGACCCTTTGCCTCCAGTCGCTCCATGGTCTTGTAGAGCGACCCCCGGGAGACCACGTGGCCAGCCTCGCGATCCAGCTCCCGGAGCACGTCCAGGGCGAAGGCTCCGCCTCCCAGCCGTAGCACCGCCAACAGCACGAGATGCTCCACCTCACCCATGGGCTTCTTCCCCATCTCCGCACCTCCCCATCCGATGTCGCCGTTGTCTACGTCGCTCCATGGATAACCCCTCTCATCGATGTAGACAAGGTCGACATCGAGAGGGCGCTTCAGAAAATGAGCGTCCGCTGGAGCCCCGGCGACCGGGACATTGCCCATGTGGCCTCTCACTCCTTCCGTGGCTCGAGAAGGTGCTACGGCAATCCCGGTCCTGGATACGTAGCCTCACGTATACAGAGCCATCGGCCCCTCGAGTCACCTTCTCGGTAGACACTCCCCTCGATGAGGAGACCTACCCGTGCCAAAGGAAACAATGTGCGCGTCCTGCGCACTCTGGTCCTGCTCTCAGGGCCGCACCCGGGGCACAGGTAACGAAACAGGAGGAGCCAAGATGAGCGCATTCGCCAGCATACCGGTGCACCTTCGCCTGGTTGGCTGGCCGTTGGCGACGACGGCCTTTCTGGGCTTGCTGCTCCTGGGGGCCTGCACCGACAGCGCGGGACCTGAGCCCGAGCTGTCCCCTGTGGGCGCAGTGGCGCTGGATGCATCGAAGACGGAGCTGGGAATCGGAGAGGCCGTGCAGATCATCGCCACGGTTCTGGATACCACCGGCGTCGTGCTACAGGGCCGCTCGGTAACCTGGTCGAGCTCCGACGCCGCGGTGGTGTCCGTAGCTGTCCTTCACCGTCCTCGGCGGCGCGTGTCGCGCCGAGGTCGCGACGCCGACCGCTCCTGGTCAGATCCACGAAGGCAATCTCGCAACCTTCGACTGCCGATTCCCGGGCGGTCAGTTCGCGGATGGGTGGGTTCTCACGTTGACGGAGCAGACAGCCGTCGTGTTCACGCTGGAGAGCAGCGATTTTGACGCCGTCCTCCTTGCCACGGACACCGCAGTAACCACCGGCGTCGCGTTCGACGATAACAGCGGTGGCGGCACGGACGCGCTGATGTTCCATGTGTTCCAGCCCGGCACCTATCTCGTCTGGGCCACCTCGTATTCGGGGGAGACCGGTGCCTACCGTCTCACGTCGAGTATCGTGGAGATCGCGTCCTGCGATACACCCGTCGGGTCCCTTGGCGTGGGTGGCTCGGTCACCCACGCGCTGACCATCACGAGTTGTGTCCATGGGAGCGCGATCTCGGATCGTTGGTCGCTGAGTCTGTCCGAAGACGTGCAGCTCCGGCTTGCGCTGAGCAGCTACGAGTTCGATACGGTCCTCGAGATCACCAATGCCGAGGGTCAGCGCGTCGCGTTCGACGATGATGGTGGTACGGGCACCAACTCGCTGATTCAGGTCGACCTCACGGCCGGGGACTACACGGTCTGGGTGAGTTCCTACTCCGGGCGCCAAACCGGCACGTACTCCCTGACCACGGCCCCCGTGGCTCCCCTGAGCCCGCCACCGACCCTCCTGTCGCCTGCGCCCGGGGCGGTGCTGGACAACGGGTGCTTCAGTCAGACCGATACCATCGCGTGGGACTTCGACTGGTCCGACACCGAAGGGGC
>JARRLD010000269.1:0-6358 GCA_037387345.1 Gemmatimonadota bacterium | reverse complement strand
GCTGACCACCGTCGGGCGCCCGGGCACAGGCCGTGAGCGTGCTCAGGGTGAGCGCGACGAGCAGTTGCCCCGCCGGAGCGACCCGTCGGGGTCTCCGGTCCATCGGGAACGGACTCATGGCAATCCCTCTCTCGTTGAGGACTACCCCGCGTAGACCGTGCGTCCGCCTACCACGGTCCGCAGCACGGGGATCTCCTTGATGCGGTCCGGGTCGACGTCATGGGGATCCTCGGCCAGCAGCACGAAGTCCGCCAGCTTCCCCACGGTGATGGAGCCCTTCTGGCGTTCCTCGTACGATGCGTAGGCACCGTGCATCGTGCAGATCCTCAGAGCCTCGTCCACGGTGATGCGCTGGCTGGGGCCCCAGACGCGACCCGCGTAGTCCTTCCGGGTTACCATGCTCTGGATCGCCATGAGCGGCTCGTACGGTCCGGGTGGGTGATCCGAGGCCGGCGCCACCATGATCCCGTGGTCGAGGAAGGACCGATGGGCGAACATCCACTCCATCTTCTCCTCCCCGTACTCCACCCACTTCTCCCCGTGGTAGTGGACGTAGGTGTAGAACGGAGCGGGGACGAATCCTCCATCGGCGATGCGACGTAACAGCTCCGGGTTCACCAGCGAGCAGTGCTCGATGCGGTGACGAACGTCGGGTCGGGGCCACTCCTTCTGGACTCGCTCGTAGGCGTTCAACACCATGTCGATGGTAACGTCGCCGTTGGCGTGGATGGCTACCTGCCAGCCCGCTCGGTGGGCCTCCTCCACCACCTCGTGGATCTGCTCCTGGGTCATGGTGAGGATCCCGTAGTCGTCGGGACGGCCGGCGTAGGGCGTGCTCATGGCCATGGTCCGCTCCGACGCCGATCCGTCCGCGGCGTACTTCACGGCACCCACCTTGAGCATGGCGTCGCCAAAGCCCGTACGGACCCCCGCCTCCCGGAGCGCCGGGAACGTCCCGCCGCGCGCCATGGCATACATCCGGATGGTGAGGTCTCCCGCAGCATAGGCGTCCTGGTACGCCGTGAAATCCGCAGCGCTCGTTCCGGTCTGATGGACCGAGGTCAGCCCCGCGGCGTTCATCTCCCTGCAGATGACGCCGATCCCCTCCGCTCGTTCCTCGCGGGTCACGGACTGCGGGACATCGAAGACCGCCCGAGCTCGCTCTGCCACCTTCCCTGTGAGCTCCCCGTTCTCCCGGAAGAAATGCCCGCCGAACGGGTCCGGTGTCTCGGCGGTGACGCCTGCCACCTCGAACGCCCTGGAGTTGTAGACGCCGGTGTGGCCGCCCCGGTGCCCCACCACGATGGGGTGCTCGGTGCTCACCGCGTCGAGATCCCTTCGGTTGAGCGGACGGCCCTCCTCCTGCTTGGTATCGTCATACATGTACCCGATGATCCACTCCCCCCGAGGCGTCCCCGCAGCCCGCTCCCTGAGGGCTGCCTGGATGCGCGCGATGGAGCCCAGGTTCGTGTTGACGTTCTTCAGGGCGTTGAGCCCCGCTCCGGAGGGGTGGGAGTGGGCGTCGATGAAGCCCGGCACCACCGTCATCCCTGCCGCGTCGACGACTTCGGTCCGGCCGGATGCGGTCAGGTTGTCGACGTCCTCGCTCGAGCCCACCGCCATGAAGCGCCCTTCCCGAACGGCGAAGGCTTCCGCCGAAGGAACGGCGGCGTCCTGGGTGAGGACTTTGCCGTTGACCACGATGAGGTCCGCCGCGGCCCCGCCACTCGCACGCTGGCCCGGTCCACATCCCGCGGACAGCCCTGCGGCTGCCGCCGCGCCCATCCCCAGAAACTCCCTGCGGTTGAAGTCCCCCATCATGCCTCCTCGTGTTGTGCCGTCGTGGTGCCGCTCTCGCACCTCAAAGAACCGGGCCCACGGCGCGCCGGACGTCCTCCAGCTCCGCCACGGCCTCCGCGTCCGGCTCGGTCATCAGGCTCACGCCGATGCACAGGGCGAAGCCAGCCGCGAAGCCGGGGATCATCTCGTACAGGTCGTAGAAGCGTTCCTTGAAGAGCACCACCCACAAGACGGTGGTGAGGAAGCCTCCGACCATTCCCGCAATGGCCCCGGCGCGCGTGGTCCCCTTCCAGAACAGGGAGCACAACACCACCGGTGTGAACGCCGCCGCGATCCCCGACCACGCGAACAGGACGAAGTAGAAGATCATGCGCACTTCGGTGAGGGCCGCCACCAGGCCCACCCCACCGATGACCACGGTGACCCCCTTTCCCAGCAGCGAGAGCCGGCGCTCGTCGGCATCCGACCCGAGGGCCTTCTGCCAGACGTCCCTCACGACCACCGACGATGCCAGGATGAGCAGCGAATCCACGGTGGACATGATCGCCGCAAGCACGACGACCAGGAAGATGCCCGTGAAGAAGGCCGGAAAGAGGGAGGCGCTCATCTCCGGCAGCACCGTCTCCGGATCGGCGAGGCTGGGAAAGAGCACCCGTCCGGCCATGCCGGCGAAGACCGCCCCGACGTCGAAGCCGATGACGCACAGCACCGCCCACAGACCTCCGTCCACGATCTCGCGCTGGTCCCGGGCCGCCATGAAGCGTGTAAGGAGCTGTGGTGACCCAAGGAACGCGAATCCGATGGCCACGAAGCCGAACGCGCTGGCAACTCCTGCGGCGGACAGACCGAACTGACCCATGGGCCGGAGGAGCGCCGGGTCCGTCGCCTCCAGGGCGGCCATGGTGGGGGCGAACCCCCCTGCCGCCGGGATGGCCACCAGGGGCAACGTCACCAGGCACCCCAGCATGAGCGTACCCTGCAGGAAGTCCGAGTAGGCCACGGCCTTGAACCCACCGACGGTCGTGTAGAAGAGAACGATGGCCAGACCGATCCAGACCCCGGACGTATATCCGGTTCCGAGGAAGGAGTCGAAGGCTTTGCCGGACGCCGTGAGCTGCGCCGCGGTATAGGCGGTCACCATGCTCAGGATGATGATCGCCGAAAGAAAGCGGAACACGTGCCGGTCATCGCCGAAGCGATCGGTCAGGTAGTCGGGAACGGTGATGGCGTCGAAGCGATCGGTGTATTCCTTGAAGGGTCGCGCCACGAACACCCAGGCGGCCGCCACACCGAGCACCTCTCCCAGAATCACCCAGAACGCGTGCACACCGATCGCATAGCCCATGCCCGTGAGGCCCAGGAGGAGCCAGGCGCTTTCCCCGGTAGCGTTGGAGCTGAACGCGATGACCCAGGCAGGCAAGCGCTTGCCCGCCACGTAGTAGCCCTTGAGGTCGTTGGATTCCCGGCTGCCCCACAGTCCGATGGCCAGGAGGACGAGGAGGTAGCCGATCACCACCCCGACGATGGTCGTGGAGGTCACGTTCGGTCGCGCCCCCGTTCCCGCCTGCGCGCCCGATAGAAGGTGAGCTCCAACGTGAGCCCCAGCCCCACGGCGGCTACGAGGAGGATCCAGGCGTCCACCGGCAGGCCCGCGATCATGAGCGGTCTCCTGAGCCCGCCATGCCCTCCGGCATGCGCACGGCGACCACCTGTCCCCGGGCGCACTCCACGCCTCCGGCGAGCATCCAGACCTCCACCACCACCTTCCTTTCCGTCATCTCCACGGCTGTTCCCCGCGCCTCCAGCTCCACGCCGAGAGGCGTGGGCTTCAGGAAGTCCACCTGTAACGACGCGGTCACGTAGCGGAGCTCCTCCTGACCGAGCCCGTGAGCTCGCCGTGCCGCGGCCGCAGCGGTTCCGATGCCGTGGCAGTCCAGCAGCGATGCGATGAGGCCCCCGTAGACGTAGCCCGGAATTGCCGTGTGATGAGGCTGCGGTGTGAAGCGGGTGACTCCCTCCCCGGATTCGTCGTCCCACAGCGTCTGGAAGTGGTGGCCGTGCGGGTTCAAGTGACCGCAGCCGTAGCAGTGGGCAACGGCGTCCGGGTACAGGTGCTGGATGGGGCCGGCGCTCATGACGTCAGCCCTCCACCCTTGCACAGGCCCGACCCAGCTTCGCGAGACCTTCGTCGATCTCGTCCTCCGACACCAGCAGCGACGGTCCGATGCGGACGACGTGTCCCCACATGCCACCTTGACCCAGCAGGACACCCTCCTCCCTGCAGGCTTCCAGCAAGGCGCTGCACCGGGGGGGATCGGGCTCCCTCGACTCGGGGTCCTCCACGATCTCCATGGCCTGCATGAGGCCCATCCCCCGCACGTCGCCGATCCAGGGATGGGAGGCTTGCAGCCCCTCCAGGCCCGCGCGGAGCTGCCTCCCGCGCACCTCGGCCCTCCGCCAGACCTGCTCCCCGGCCATCACCTCGAGGGTGGCACACATGGCTGCCATGCACAGGGGATTTCCACCAAACGTGGAAATCGTCTTGCCCTTCCAGGAAGCGGCAATCTCGTCCGTGGTGATCGTGGCGCCCACAGGGAAGCCCCCCGCGATCCCCTTGGCCAAAACCATGATGTCCGGCACCACTCCATGGTGCTCGATCGCGAACCAGTGTCCTCCCGTCCGACCGAATCCGGCTTGCACCTCGTCGATGATGAGCAGTCCCCCGTGACCCCGGATGATCTCCGCCACACGAGGGAAATACCCGGGCGGAGGTACCAGATAGCCCCCGACCCCCATGATGGTCTCGGCGATGAACGCGGCAGGCTGTCCGTTGGTGGCCGTCACGATGACGTTCTCGAGATCCCTGGCGAACGCTTCGGCGCACGTCTCGTCACAGGGCCGCCGGAACGGGCACCGGTAGGTGTACGGCGTGAGGGCGTGGTGGATACCCGCCACCCGGGTCGCCAGCGGCCGCCAGGACGCGTGCGCCGTGACGCTGGTGGCCATGAAGGACCGACCGTGGTAGGCCATCCGGAGCGCGATGATCTCACTCCGCCCGGTGTGGAGACAGGCCATCATCAAGGCCGTCTCGATGGCCTCCGTTCCCGAGTTGGTGAAGAACGTCCGCTTCAGGTTTCCCGGCGTGATCTCCGCCAGGCGCCGGGCCGCCTCGACCTGAACGTCCGTGGCATACAGCGTGGAGACATGACCGAGCCGGTCCATCTGCTGCCGCACCCGCTCGCCGATGTGGGGGTGACAGTGACCCAGCGACGTGGTGAGGATACCGCTGAAGAGGTCCAGGTATTCCTTTCCGTCCGCATCCCACACCCGCGCGCCACGACCCTCCACCAGGGGCAGCGGCTCGGCGTACATGTGGAGCATGGCGGGGAGAAGGTATTCCCGCTGACCGGCCACGATGTCGGCGTTGGTGGCGGAGGCCGTCTGGGCCATGGGCATCGTCTCCTCGGGCGTGGGCCCGCCTCATGGGGGCTTGCCGGCCCCGTCACGGGAACCGGTAGCCATTCGTTTTCATCTGGGCCGAATGTACGGCCCCTTCTCGTGATTGCACGAACCATGAGCACGCACGCCACCCGCTGGCTCGCCTTGGTGGCCATGGGCTTAGCCACCGTACCTGCTTCCGCGCAAGTGGCGGGCACCTTCACCGGGGAGATCGCCCTGGGCTACTTCCTCGCCGGCGACGACCTGGGCTCCACCCATCCCATCGATCCCGCAGGGTATCTGAGCCTCCGCGACGTCGGTCCGGCGCCGTCCCTGGGTATCGCAGTCGTCCTGCCCTCGACCCTGGGGGGGCTGCGCCCCTTCGCGCGGCTGTCCTACGCCCGTGCCGCCGGTGTCCCGGCTGTCTCGGGACAGGCGTGCCCGAGCATCCTGATCGAACCCACGGTCCGGGCGTCTCGTGTTCACGGTACCGTGGGGCTGGAGACCCCCTTCCTCCAGGTCGGAACATCGGTGGCCCTCGGAGCCGCAGTGGCCGTGGGGGTTCGGCGCTACGGAATCTCCTGGGAGCCATGGGGTGGCACGCCGGACAACGTCTTCCACCTGCCACGGGGGTCCCGGGGCGAATGGGACGCCCTCGGCGAGGTCGGATTGGAAGTCTCCGTCTCCGTGGGGTCTGCTGTCCTCGTCGGCCGATGGTCCATCGCCGTCAGTGAGTTCGGTCCGGGTGAGCTCACCGACCTGCAGACCGGGGGAGCGGTGGATCTCGGTCGCCATCGGACCACCGATACAGCCCTGCACGTCGGTCTCCGCAGAGGGCTGTTCTGACGGTCCCGTCGACCGAACTACCCGGGGGTGGAGCCGTCACCTCTCACCAGCGGGAAATGACCACGCGGGCGTCCGTGAAGAATTGGATCGCGTCCCGCCCCTGGGCCTTCAGGTCCCCGAAGAAGGAGCCCTTGGACCCGCCGAAGGGAAAGAAGGCCATCGGTGCCGCCACCCCGATGTTGACGCCGATCATGCTGATGCCGGCGGCGTAGCGGAACTCCCGGGCAGCCTTCCCGCTGGTGGTGAAGATGGAGCACGCGTTGCCGTATCGGCT
>JARRLD010000268.1:0-14973 GCA_037387345.1 Gemmatimonadota bacterium | reverse complement strand
GGAGTCCACACCATCGAGGTGATTCCCTTCGAGGAGGAGACAGGCGAGTACGAGATCACGCTCCACCGTGCCGAGCCCCTCGAGACCGACGGGAAGAAGCTCACGGACCAGCTCCTGTCCCCCTACGACGGCGACGACTCGCCCGGTGCGGCGGTGCAGGTCTGGCGTGGCGGGCGGACTCTGTACTCGAAGGCGTACGGCATGGCGAACCTCGCGTACGGCATCCCCTTCGAGACCGACACGCGCACGAACATCGGGTCGACCTCGAAGCAGTTCACGGCGTTCGCCGTCCTGCTCCAGGCCGAGCGGGGACTGCTGTCTCTGGACGACGATATCCGGGAGTACATCCCCGAGCTCCCGGAGTTCGAGCAGACGGTCACGATTCGGCACATCATCACCCACACATCGGGCCTCAGGGAGTTCGTGAACCTCTTCCTGATGAGCGGGCGGCAGATCATGCACGCTGACTGGATCGACCGCTCCGAGCTCATCGACGTCGTGCAACGGCAGCCGGCGTTGCAGAACGTGCCCGGCACGGAGTTCAACTACAACAACACGGCCTTCGGGCTGGCGGCGCTCATCGTTGAACGAACATCCGGCCAGGACTTCCATGTCTTCATGCAGGAGAACGTGTTCGGACCACTCGGGATGACCCGCACGATGGTCCGGCCCACGCCCGAGCACATCGTTCCCGACATGTCCGAAGGCTACACCCCCGGGAAGGACGGCTTCCGACAGATCGGGGACCTCGGCGCGTCCACCGGGGCGGGTGGCATCTACTCCACTGTTGAAGACCTGCAGACGTGGGTCGAGAACTACGCGAGCCCACGCGTGGGCAGTGCCGAGATGATCGACCGGATGATGACTTCGTACGTGCTCGCGGACGGGGAGGAGACGGGATACGGCTTTGGCCTCTTCATCGATGACCAGCGAGGTCTACGACGCATCCACCACGGAGGCGCCGACATCGCGCATCGTTCCCAGCTGGTGTACTACCCTGAGATCAACGCCGGAATCACCGCGCAGAGCAATCACGCGGGCTTCAACGCCAACGTGGCCTCCCAGCTCGCCGCGGCGTTCTTCGCCGACGCCATGGAGCCCGAGGATGAGGCGGTCGCGGAGGGTGAGGGAGGTGTCTTCGATCCTGCATCCTACGATCCGGAGGATTTCGACGCGTTCATCGGACGGTACGCGCTCGACGCCGCGCCCACCGTCATCCTGACGTTCACACGGGAAGGAGACACGTTCTACGGGCAGGTGACCGGACAGCCACAGTTCGAGATGGTGCCAACGTCGGACTCGACCTTCACCCTCACGCAGGTGGACGCCTCGGTCGTCTTCCACCGCAACGAGGAAGGCGAGGTGGACGGGATGACGTTGAACCAGAACGGGGAGAATCATGCGACCCGTCTCGAAGATGACGAGGCCGCTGACTGGGAGCCGACCCCCGAGGATCTCGAGGACTTCGTAGGGCGGTATTTCAGCGAAGAGCTCGAGACGTTCTACACCATCGCCCTGGAGGAGGAGGCGCTCGTGTTGCACCATCGGCGTCTCGACGACGCAACGCTCTCGCCCGGCGAGGAGGATACGTTCTCGGGCGGATTACTCACCCTCTCGTTCGAGCGCGACCGGAACAGACAGGTGATCGGCTTCTACGCCGCGAACGGCCGGACGAGGGACGTGCGCTTCGAGAGGTTGCGATAGCGTCGAACTGAATTGTGCACAGGACAATCTCGCCTCTTCCGGAGTCCCGCGTGATGCATCGTCTTATCCTTCTTGCCGTAATGGGCTCCCTTCTCCTCCAACCGGTTTCCGCCTCCGGCCAGGGAACCCGGCTCCTCCGTGAGCCGGCGGTCAGCGGCGACTTGATCGCGTTCGCCTATGGCGGAGACATCTGGGTGGTGGCACGCGGCGGCGGGACTGCGCGGCGCATTACCTCCACCCCCGGGGTCGAGGCGGAGCCACGGTTCTCTCCGGACGGCGCGCTCCTGGCGTTCACGGCGACCGTGGCGGGCAACACGGACGTGTACGTCGTTCCCGTCCAGGGCGGAAACCCCCGTCGCCTCACGTTCCACCCGGGAGTCGATCGGGTTCGTGGCTGGAACGTCGACGGAACAGCCGTCCTCTTCGGATCAGGTCGCTCGAGCGCCCCGCTTCCCTACCTGAAGCTGTGGAGCGTTCCGGTGGAAGGAGGGCTTCCCGAGCCGCTGCCCATACCCAGGGCCTTCTCCGGAACGCTCTCCCCGGACGGCCGACAGGTGGCCTACGAGGAGTTCTCGACCGCGTTCATCACGACGGAGCAGAACAAGATCAGTCAGTGGCGTCACTACCGTGGTGGGCGCACCCATCCGATCCGCGTGATGGACCTGGCAGACCACACCGTCAGAGCTCTCCCGTGGACGGACAGCAACGACACCGACCCCATGTGGCTCGGAGACCGCATCTACTTCCTGTCCGATCGCGACTTCACGGTGAACGTGTTCGAGTATTCGCCGTCGACCGGGAGTGTGAGGCGGCTCACCGATCACATGGACTTCGACGTCAAGAGCGCGTCCGCCGGCCCGGGCGCGATCGTCTACGAGCAGGCCGGGTACGTCCACCTCCTGGACCCCTCCACCGGGGAGTCCCGACGGGTCGGCATCGAGGTCGATGGAGACTTCCCCTGGATGCGCCCCAGGTTCGATAACGTGGCACCGCTCATCCGGAGCATGGCGCTCTCGCCTACCGGCGTCCGCGCGTCCTTCGAGGCCCGGGGAGAGATCCTCACGGTGCCCACGGCGGAGGGAGATACGCGGAACCTCACCCGCAGCCCGGGCGTGCATGACCGCTCCCCTGTCTGGTCGCCGGACGGGACCCGGATCGCGTGGCTCTCCGACGAGAGCGGAGAGTACGAGCTCATGGTGGGAGACCCGCACGGCCTGGCGGAGCCGCGGGCGGTCGCCCTTCCGGGCACGGCCTTCTTCTCCGAGCCCCGCTGGTCCCCCGACGGCGCGCGCATGTTGATTTCGGACAACCATCTGAATCTGTGGCTCATCGAGGTCGAAAGCGGCCAGGCCAGCCGGATTGCGTCGGATACGTACGACGATCCGACCCGCGGCTTCGACGCCACGTGGTCCCCCGACTCGCGCTGGGTCGGATACTCGAGGAACCTCGACAACCACCAGCGCGCCGTCTTCGCCTACTCGGTCGAGTCGGGCAGCACCGTCCAGATCACGGACGGCCTGTCCGACGCGGTAGGACCGGCGTTCGACGCCGGGGGTCGGTACCTCTACTTCCTCGCCAGCGTCGACTATGGACCGGGAGGCGGTTGGCTGGAGATGAGCTCCCTCGACCACCCGACGACCCGCGCCATCTACCTGGCGGTGCTCCGCTCTGCGGACCCTTCCCCGTTGCTGCCGAAGATCGGCGACGAGGGGGCTCCGGAACCGGTGACCGACACGTCCAGCGCCGTGCGGATCGACGTCGACGGGCTCGACCAGAGGATCGTGGCGCTCGGCGTGCCGGCGGGCGACTACTCGCAGCTTGCGGCCGGGCCGGCCGGCGTCGTCTTCTACGTGGCAGCCCGCGCTATCGGGCGGGAGCGGGACCGAGAGCGCGGTGGGGAGTGGTCTCGACCGACCGGCCGGCCACGGTGGGCGATGGGGCGCTCAGCACGGCCGATCTCACGGTCCGGGTGGATCCCCGAGCGGAATGGGAGCAGATCTTCCGGGAGACGTGGCGCATCCAGCGGGAGGTCTTCTACGATGAGCAGATGCACGGCGCCGACTGGGACGCTGTCTACGAGAGGTATGCGCCGCTCGTCGAGCACGTCCGGCACCGGGCGGACCTGGGCTACCTCATGGCCTCTGTCGGAGGCGAGCTCGTGGTGGGGCATTCCTACCTCACCGGAGGAGGCGACCAGCCGGAGGAGGAGCCGATTCAGGTCGGCCTGCTCGGCGCCGATCTCACCGTCGAGGACGGTCATTTCCGCATCGGTCGGATCTACGACGGCGAGAACTGGAATCCCGGACTGCGGGCGCCGTTGAGCGAGCCCGGTGTGGAGGTCGCGGAGGGCGACTACATCCTGGAGGTCGACGGCACTCCCCTCGATGCCGCGACGAACCCCTACACCGCATTCGAGGGCCGGGCGGGTCGGCAGGTCACGCTGCGGGTGAACGACCGCCCTTCGCCCGAGGGATCGCGACTGGTCACGGTGGTCCCCGTCGCCTCGGAGGCCGCTCTACGAACGCGGGCGTGGATCGAGGACAATCGCAGGACGGTGGCGGAGCTTTCGGATGGGCGACTCGCGTATGTCTGGCTCCCCAACACGGCGACCGCCGGATACGCTTCGTTCAACCGATACTTCTTCGCGCAGCAGGACAAGGAGGGCGCGATCATCGACGTCCGGTACAACCAGGGCGGGATGGTGGCGGACTACGTCGTCGACGTGCTCGACCGCAGCCCCCTGGGGTACTTCGCCCTGCGCGATGGGAAGGAGGTCTTCTCACCCCGCTCCGCCCTATACGGGCCGAAGGTGATGCTCATCAACGAGACCGCCGGGTCGGGAGGCGACGCGCTTCCCTACTACTTCCGGCTCCGCGGTCTCGGGCCTCTGGTAGGCACGCGGACGTGGGGAGGGCTCGTCGGTACCCTGGGGACGCCGCCCACCATCGATGGCGGAGGGATCACCGCGCCATCCCTGGCGTTCTACGACCTCTCGGGTCGGTGGGCCGTCGAGAACGAGGGTGTGGCCCCGGACGTCGAGGTGCCCTACTCGGCCGCCGAGGTTATCCAGGGGCGGGATCCCCAGCTCGAGCGAGCGGTCCAGGAGGCGCTGTCTCTCCTGGAAGAGGCGCCCGCGGTCGTGCCGCGCCCCGCGCCCATCGATCGGGCATCCCGTCGGGGAGGCGCGGGCGGGCGACAGGGAGGTTTGCGGTGAGCGCCCAGCGGTGCAGGACCGTCCTGCCGATCCTGGTCGCGCTATCGACGGTGGCTGCTCCGGGCCTCCGTGGCCAGGAGCGACCCGACTCGGCCTTCTCACGAAGCGAGGTCATGATCCCGATGAGGGACGGGGTCAGCCTGTACACCCAGATCTTCACACCGCTGAGCCACCAGGGCCCCCTGCCCATCCTGTTGGCGCGTACGCCGTACGGGAGCGAAGGCATCACCGCGGCTGTCATCACCCGCGGGTACCCGGGGCTGGCGGAAGACGGATACGTCGTCGTGACTCAGGACATCCGCGGACGCTTCCGGTCGGAGGGGCAATTCGTGATGCTCCGGCAACCCAGGGACCCTGAGGTGCCGGGAGCCATCGACGAGAGCACCGACACGTACGACACCATCGAGTGGCTCTTGGCCAACGTGCCGGACAACAACCGTCGGGTCGGCGTCTTCGGGACGAGCTACGGGGGCTGGCTCACCGTGATGGCCATGCTGGACCCGCACCCGGCCCTGGCCGCGGTGGTCCCCCAGGCCTCCCCGGCCGACATGTGGGTCGGTGACGACTTCCACCACAACGGTGCCTTCCGGCTCAGCTACGCCCTGGAGTACGCATACATGATGGAGTCGTCCAGGGAGTCCACCGACCCGTCCGCCGTCATCGACCGGTACGACACGTACGAGTGGTACCTGGAGCTCGGACCCCTCTCACGGGCGAACGAGCGCTACTTCCGCGGACGGCTTCCGAGCTGGAACGACTTCGTCCAGCATCCGGACTACGACGCCTTCTGGCGGCGGCAGGCCTTCGAGCCATGGTTGAGCCGCGTCACCGTGCCCACGCTGAACGTGGCCGGCTGGTGGGATCAGGAGGACTTCTACGGTCCCATCAAGATCTACGAGCTCCTCGAACGCCACGACTCCCTCGACCAGAATTTCCTGGTGGTCGGACCCTGGAACCACGGAGGATGGAACGCAGGCCCCGGGCAGACCCTGGGCCGCCTCGACTTCGGCAGCGACACCGGAGAGTATTTTCGTAGGGAAGTCCGCAGGCGCTTTCTCGCCGAGCATCTGAAAGGCGCCGAACCGGCGGAGCTACCCGAGGCGCTGACCTTCCGGACCGGGACCAACGAATGGGTCCGACACGACGCATGGCCCCCGGTGGACGACGTCGAGCGCCGCAGGCTCTTCCTGCGGGACGGAGGCCTGCTTTCCTTCGAGCCTCCGCCCGACACCGAACCGGCCTTCGACAGTTACGTCTCCGACCCGGCCAACCCCGTGCCGTATCGTCCACGCCCGATTCGGCTCCGGAGGGGGTGGTCGACGTGGCAGGTGGAGGATCAGCGCTTCGTCGACGGTCGGCCCGACGTGCTGACGTGGGTGAGCGAACCGCTGAGCGACGACGTCACGGTGTCGGGAAGTATCGTGGCCAGGTTGTTCGCCTCGACCAGCGGGACGGACAGCGACTGGGTCGTGAAGCTCATCGACGTGTATCCGGAAGGGTATGCCGAGGACCCGGATATGAGCGGGTTCCAGCTCATGATCGCCGGTGACGTGTTCCGGGCGCGCTACCGGACCAGCTTCGAGAGGCCCGAGCCCGTGCCGGCCGATTCGGCGCTGCCCTACGAGATCCGATTTCCGGCCAACGATCACGTCTTCAGGAGGGGCCACCGCATGATGGTCCAGGTCCAGAGCACGTGGTTCCCGATCATCGACCGGAACCCCCAGCGCTTCGTTCCGAACATCTTCCAGGCCAGGGAGTCGGACTTCGCGCCGGCCACGCAGCGCATCTTTCGATCCGCCCTGACCCCCTCCCACATCGAGCTGCCCGTCAAACGTGCGCGGGGAGGGCCAGGATGAGGCGGTGCTCGCGCGGGCCGCCCGCGGCCTGGCTCCCGGCCAGGCCGCGGTGGACCCCATGCGGAGACTCAACGAAGCGTGAGCCGCGCTCGCCTCACGAGATGGTGAAGGGCAGCACCATGCCTTCGGCGAGGTGGGGCATGTTGTCCTTCGTGGGGTCCGGGACGAAGCACAGAATGGCGTAGTTTCCCGGCGTCAGATCCAGAGGGAAATACTCCACCTGCCCCGGCGCCATGGGTGCGGCTCCGCCCAAGGACGACCCCGGAAGCGGGCCCTGGAATGTCTGGCCCCACTGCGCCAGGTCGTCCATGGTCTTGCCTTCTCCGAGCTTGATGACCTCGAGCTCGTGGGGCTGCGTCCCCACGTTCACCACCTTGACGACGTGGTGTCCGGCGGTGAGCGGGGTCGAAGGGGCGAAGGCGAAGTCCACCAGGTTGATCGTCAGATCCGCCGTAGGCTCCGGTGCAGCCGGCCCCGTGGAGGCCGTGACGGCGAGCTCCGAGATCATGCCCTTCATCATATGGGGGACGTGGTCCGGGACGTCGACGATGCACACCACCGCGTAGTTGCCGGGCTGGATGTTCAGCGTTGCCCGGGTGTCGGCGCCCGGGTCCGGCGGGTTCACGCCGCCGGCGGGCACCGCCCACATCGGCGGTAACAGCTCGCCCGGCTTCATGGCGGCAATCGCCGCCTCGAGGTCGGCCAGCGTCTTACCCTCCGTGAGTCGGAGGAGCAAAAGGTGGTGGAGGGTCGGCCGCGGTGGCCATCGCACCTTCCGCCGTGGAGCCGGAGTCGTCCTTGTTGGCACAGGCACCGACTCCCAGCAGAGCGATCCCCAGCAATGCGGTGCAGCGCATAAGCGCCCCCTTCGGCCGCGGGAGGGTCACACCGTCGCGGCGCACGGCCGGGCGCACACGAGGCGGTTGGCACTTGAAGGACCGGATGCTGCCACGAGCGCACGGCCGACGCAAGGCCGACACAACCGACGGGACGCTTCCGGCGCCTGGAACAAGAAGAGCTTCCTTCACGACGCGACGACCTCGGGCTCCTCGAGCGTCCGTTCCTCGAGGATGGCTCTGGCCGCCTCGACCTGCTCGGGAGTCCCGTGGGCGATGATGAGGTAGTTGTCCGCCCTCAGGCTCGTCTCGTACTTCACGATGCTGTCCTGGGGAACCCCCAGGCTGACCAGCGCAGCGCCCAGAGCGCCGGCGCCGCCGGCCAGTACCGCCCCCTCGAGTCCGCCCACGAACATCTGGACGAACGGGCCGGCGACGGCCAGGGGCCCGATGCCCGGGATCCAGAAGAAGGCCGCGCCGAAGAGCACGCCCCAGATGGCGCCCCAGAACGCCCCCATGCCTCCCCAGGTGCGGATCCGGTCGCCGGCGGTGTAGAACCCGGTGGGGTGCTCCTCGGAGTGATACCCCTTCCCGATCACAGAAAGCCGCTTCATCGGGAAGCCGGAGCGCTGCAGCTCCTTGATCACCTCTTCGGCTTCGGCGTGCGACTTCACGATACCCACCACGGAGCGATCGTGCTTCGGGGCAGGTGTCGCGGGTACATCAGATTCGGCCCCGGCGCCGTCGGCCGAGGGATGGCTGATCTGAGCGGTTCTCATGATGTCCTCCTCGCGTTCGTTGTTCGGATTCGGCCACGGGGGCCGAACGACGGAGGAACCAGGCAACAGACGTGCCGTACGAGCCAGGGCCGGCTTTCGGGGAGCGGGTGGGAGGTAGAGCGGTCCATGTCGGCCCATGTGGCGGATTTGAGCCTCCACCGGAAGGCGTCCGGCCCGGCTCACGCGCCCGGCCAGGACACCTGCGGCCGTGGCGCTCGCGGCCCCCGCCTACGCTGCCGACCGAAGCGCCTGGGCCGAGTCCGTCCGGGACGCGCGGAGCGCGGGAAAAAACCCGGAGATGAACGCCACCACCAGGAGCACGCCGACGGTGGACGCGAAGGTGACCGGGTCCGTGGGCTCCACGCCGTAGAGCGTGGTCGACACCAGCCTGGAGCCGACCAGGGCGAACGCCGCGCCCAGGACGATCCCGATGGCGGTCAGGGAGACGGTCCTGCCCACCACGCTCCGCCGGACCTCCGCAGCCGACTCGCCCAGGGCCATGCGGATGCCGATCTCGGGGATACGCTCCGTCACGGTGTAGGAGAGCACTCCGTAGATGCCCAGGCCCGCGAGGAGCAGCGCGCAGGCGGCGAAGGTCCCGAGGAGCTGCAGCGTGAACCGCCGGGGCGACACGGAGGCCTGCACCCGGGAGTCCAGGGTCCAGAAGTCGTCGAGCGGGAGCTGTGTGTCCACGGAGTGCAGGGCATCGGCCAGGGCGCGATGCACCGTTTCCGGCTGCAGGGGGGACCGGACCACGAGGTCCAGCGCCCCGTAGGACCACACCTGAGTGATGGGGAAGTAGACTTCGTTGGCGGACCCCAGCTCCAGGGCCTCGTGCTTCACGTCGCCCACGACACCCACCACCTCGACGTTCCCGGCCCACATCTGGATGAACTGGCCCACCGCGTTGCCGTCGAACATCTCCCGCGCGGCGGTCTCGTTCACCAGGGCCACGGGGGCGCTGTCGTCGGTGTCGAAGGCGCTGAACAGGCGTCCCTCGAACAGCGGGATGCCCATGGCCTCCGTGTACCGAAAATCGGCGATGTGCGGAAAGATGCTCTCGTTCCCATCGTCCTCACCGTACACCCTGCCCAGCACCCGGACGCCCCACGTCCGGTTCCTTCCCAGCGGGAGGGCATCCACGAGCCCGGCGGAGGTGACGCCCGGAATCGCCTCCACGGCGGTGACGATCTCGTTGTAGTAGGCAGCCGTCGACGGGAGGTCGTCGAACTGGCGCGTCGGGTTGACCCGCAGGGCCACGGCGCCGGCGGGCTCGAAGCCGAGGTCCACCTCCAACAGCGTCCCGAAGCTCTTCAGGACCAATCCCCCGAACACCAGGAGCACGCACGCGATGGCCACCTCGGCAATGACGAGGGCCTCGCGGAAGTGGCGACCCCTCACCCCCGTGCTGCTCCCGCGGGTCACGGATGAAAGCGCCTCGGCCTCGCCGCCCTCAGCGACCTGCAGAGCCGGGATCATGCCTACAGCGAGGCCCGCCGCCACCGCCACGCCGACGGTGAACAGGAGTGCCAGGCCGTCGATGGATACGGCGCTGAGCATGGGAATCTCGAGGCCCGTGGACCGGGTGACGAAACCCACCGCGCCACCGGCGATGACGACGCCGAGCGCCGCGCCACACAGCGAGACCACCACACTCTCGATGAGGAGCTGCCGGATCAGACGGCCGCGGGTGGCGCCCATGGTTCGGCGCACCGCCATCTCCCTCCGGCGACGCGGGCTTCTGGCCAGCAGCATGTTGGAGAGGTTCACGCACACGATGAGCATGACCATCGCCGCGGCAGCGGCGAGGAGCAGCATGCCGGAACGGTACGGGCGGGCGACCCGCTCCTGGAGACCGCTCACGTGGGCGCTCAGGCCCCACCTTTCCGAGTCGGCCTCCTGGAGGCCCGCGACGATGCTTTCCAGCTCGGCCTGGGCCGACTCCACCGTGGCTCCGGGAGCCAGACGCCCCACCATGATGGTGGTGTTGCCCCGTCGGTCGGTCTCGTCGCCGATGGGCCACGGGCGGAGGATGTCCACCGGCACGCCGGGCGAGAACACCGAGCTGAAGTCGAACTCGGGAGGGAGCACGCCCACGACCTCGCTGGGCACGTCGTTGATGCTCAGGGACGTGCCCACCACGGACGGGTCGGCCGCGAACCGGCGCACCCAGAAGCCGTGCGTGAGAATGATGGCGGGGCGTCCGTCCCAGACGCCTTCCTCCTCCACGAAGTTCCGGCCAAGCGCGGGGGTCACGCCCAGCACGTCCAGGAAGTCCTGGGCCACGTCCACACCCAGGAGACGCTCCGGCTCGCCGACGCCCGCCAGGTTGTAGCCCTCCTGCTCGAAGAACGCGTTGTATCCGCTGAGCCCGTCGAACGATCGGCTCAGCTCGCGGAAGTCCCGGAGGTTGGACGTGCGGGACGTCACCGCGGACAATCCCGCTCCCTCCGCGTCGCTGAGGGCGATCCAGGCGAGGCGGTCGGGCTCACGGAAGGGCAGGGGCTGGATGAGGAGCGGGCTCATGACGCTGAACACGGCGGTGCTGGCCCCGACGCCCAGTCCGATGATGAGCGTGGCGAAGGCGAAGAACGCCATGTCCTTCCGAATGGCGCGCAGCGCGTAGCGTCCATCCTGCAGCACGCCCAGGGTGCTCAGCGAGTCCCGCATCACGTCCTCCTCCCTCCTCGAAGCATATTGCGTATGCTTCGACGGGCACGCGGGACGAAAGGTTTGAAGGGCGCCAGCCATGATGGCGCCGCGCGTCGCCCCATGGTCGGCTTCACGCCCGGTGCCTGGAAGGCGCGATCGTCACCCGCCCGTGGGGCCGCCCCCCTCGCTCCTCTTCTTCTGCTCGAGCCACGGGATCTGCTCCTCGATCCAATCGGCGGGTTCGAGCCCCTTCAGGTGGTGGTCGAACCACTCGATGATGCGTCGCTGGTAGTCGGCCTGGTTCTCCTCCTGCCGCAGGCCGTGATCCTCGCCGTGGTAGACCAGCATCGTGAGAGGCTTCTGCGCGCGCCGGGCGATGTTGTACAGCTCGATGCTCTGGCCCCAGTTCACGTTCCGGTCCGAGTCGCCCACCTCCAGGAGAAGAGGCGTGTGGAGGGACTCGATGTTGAACACGGCGGAGTTGCGGATGTAGGCATCCCGGTCCACGTAGTAGGGCACGTCCATCCGCTCCTGCCCGGTCTCGAAGTGCCCGGATTCGGGGGCGCCGGCGACCCAGAAGATCGAACCATACATTGTGACCAGGTTGCTGATGCCCGCACCCGCGACCGAAGCCGCGAACACGTCCGTGTAGGTCGGGACGAACTGCGCCTGATAGCCGCCCCAGGAGTGCCCCACGAGGCCGACCCGCTCGGGGTCGACCATTCCGGTTTCGACCACGGCGCCCACGGCCCGTTCCAGCGTCCTCGCCGACGACACGCCGGGGTCCCGCGTGTCGAAGAGGATGTCGGGTTGGAGGACGAAGTAGCCTTCGGCGGTCCACACGGCCGGGTTGTAGTAGCTCCGGTGCGAGGGAACCGAGTACTGCTTCGCCGACTGCGACCTGAACTCGTAGATGTACACGATCATGGGATACGTGCGCGACGGGTCGTAGTCGGCGGGATAGAACAGCGCCCCCTGCAGCGGTTCGCCGTTGGGGTTGGTGTATCGCACCAGCTCGGTGTGGCCCCAGGCGTACTGGTTCTGGAACGGGTTCGTCGCGGTCACCTGCTTCGCGCTCCGGAAGCTGCTCCCGACGAAGTAGTCCGGTGAGTCGTCGAAGTCCTGGGCCACGTACGCGTACACGTCGGCCTCGGAGGCCTTGGCGAGCCTGCCGATGTTGTCGTCCTCGTAGACGAGTCGCTCGACCTCCTCCCCTTGTAGCCGTGCGATCCCGTAGCGCAGGGTCCACTTCCCCCTCATCGTCAGATACGTGTTGCCCAGGTCGATGGCGTCCGCGTCCGGATCCAGGCGAACGGCCCGGAAGACGACCTCGTCCTCACGGCCCTGTGTGAGCCGGCGCGGGGAGCCCTCGATGGGCAGCTCCCAGACGTCGAACTCGTCATAGACGACGAGCGCTTCGTCGTTCTCCGTCCAGCCTGCCAATCCGTACGAGGGCTTCTCTGGCACGGGGTGGTCGTACTGCTCGTTGGCGAACGAGACCTCGCCGGAGAGCGGGACCACCGTCCTGCCCTGCACGTCGAACGCGAAGAAGCCGCCGTCCCTGTAGTAGTGGACGAAGTCGCCCGAGGGGCTGGCGCCGTAAGGGAACGTGACTCCCTCCACCAGGGTGGTCCGTTCACCCGTCTCCACGTCGATGGCGATGAGGTCGGCGCGCCCGCGTCCGAACATGCCGTCGAGCTCGTAGGCGTCGTCGTCGGTCGCGAGGACGAGCGCCCCACCCGCCACGACGTCCGGATCGTCGAGATCCTCGTCGCTCAGGCGGACGGTCCGCCCGGAGTCGACATGCCACACGAACAGGTCGTTCCGTTGCTCGTCCGCCCGTTCGTCACGCTTCTGGGTGGGAAGCGTGCGCACGTCGCTCGAGCGCCAGATCTCCATGTCGGCGGGGTCGAGCTTCGGGGCACCTTCGTCCTCGTCCGCGGCGTTCTCCTCCGGGGCGTCCTCCTCCGCGGCGCCCTCGTCCGGGGCGTCCTCGGACGGGGCCTCGTCCTCGGGGTCCTTCGGCGTCCACTCCTTCACTCCGAAGAAGATCGCGTCACCGTCGTCGGCCCAGACCAGAGAGCGGAAATCCACGATGCGTTCGTCCGGTCCGATCTCCTCGGTGGTCGCAGGGTCCAGCGCGGACTGCGAAAACGATCCTTCGAGGTCACGCCACACGAGCAGGACGTGACCGATCGAACGTGCGCAGGACGGCGAGGTCGGACGATTCCTCCCGCCACGTGAGCTGGCTGTACTCCGTGCTGTCCGAATCGAGACTGCGCAAGCGGCCCGTACGCGGGTCGTACAGCTGTACCCCGTTCCCCACGCCGTTCTCATGATGCACCGTGAATGCCAGGAGCCCGCCTTCGTCCTGCCAGGCCCACTCGGCCACGCTCCCGAAGCTGACCTGGGTGCCCGTGGCCATCTCTTCGATGACCAGGGTACGGGTCTCCTCTTCGGGATAGCGCGCCATCGCGACGTACGCGCCGTCCGCTCCCCACGTGGACCGTTGGATCCCCGGGAGAGTGCGCTGCGCACCCGACCGCAGATCGAGGAGGCCCAGGTCGTCCCGCACGTCCTCGTCCGCCTCCTCGAGGTGCTCGCGCTCCTCTTCGGATCGCCCGATCGCATAGCTCACCCAACCACCGTCGAGCGAGAACGACGGCCGCGACGCATAGGGGACCACGACCACCGAGTCGTCGGCCACCCGGTGGATCCTCAGCTCGTTCTCGCCATTGACACGGGATATGGGTACCGCGATCCACGCCCCGTCGGGCGACAGCGTTCCGAAGCCCAGCGACTCCCACTGTCCATAGTCGTCGGGTCCCACCGGGGACGGCTCCTGGGCTTCGAGCCCCTGCGTGGCCGTCAGAGAAACGAGCAGAGCGATCGTCGCAGGCCGCATCATCATTTCGTCCCTTCCGCGTTGCTGGTGGATTCCCCCATGATCGCGGGTCCAGGCGGAGGACGCGAGGTCCACCGGGGATGGGGTTGGGTGGGTCGACACCGGACTGTGCACCCCCACCTTGCACCCGTCGTCTGACCCCATTAATCTGACAACATAAGATTATTATGCCTCGGGCGAGCGCCTACCCCTCTGCGTCCCAGGAGACGCGACCATGAAGAGCCACTCACTCGGTGACCTCCAGCACCTGGTCATGGTGGCTGTAGCCCGACTGGGGCGCGAGGCCTACGGCGGAGCCGTCCAGGACGAGCTGCTGCGTGTGGCAGGACGCGATATCTCGGTGAGCAGCGCGTATGTGACGCTGGTGCGCCTCGAGGAGCAGGGGTTGCTGACGTCGAGGCAGGACGCGCGCGGACCGGGGGAGGTGGGGCGCCCGCGACGGGTCTTCGAGCTCACCGAGGCCGGCTGGGAAGCGCTGCGGGTGGCGCGCGAGGCGCTGGACCGCATCTGGGAGGGGGTGGAGCCCGCATGAGCGCACCGGCGGCACCCCGGTGGGTTCGGGTGTTTCTGGAATGGACGCTGCCGCGCGACTATGGGAACGAGGTCGGACGGGACCTGGAACAGGACGCCCGGCGGCGGCTCGGGACGAGGGTGAGCGGGAGGCTCGCCGTACATGTCTGGTACGTACGCCAGCTGTTGGCGCCGTCCATGGTGCTGCTGATCTGGAAGCTGCGGAGACGGGAGGACGGGATGGGAAGGGATGCACGTGTTGCGCGTCTGGGGTCGTGGCTGGGTGAGGCGGTGCGGACCCTCAGGAGGAGTCCGTTCTTCACGGCCGCGGCGGTGGCCTCGCTGGCTCTGGGGATCGGAGCCAACACGGCCACGTTCAGCGTGGTGAACGCCGTCCTGGTGCGTCCGCCCTCATACGAGGAGCCGGACGAGCTCGTCTTCGTCTGGAACCGGCTCTCGGGCTTCGACCTCGACCGGCTTCCCCTGTCGGGGATCCAGATCCGGGAGCTGCGAGGCG
>JARRLD010000267.1:0-6947 GCA_037387345.1 Gemmatimonadota bacterium | reverse complement strand
GCCAGCCTGGAGGAATTCAAGATCCTCGTCCAGGATTTCAGAACCCAGTTCCCGGATGCTTCGGTAACCATCCGCGACGTCATCGAAGCAGGCGATCGGGCAACGATCGCCTGGACGTTCACGGGCACCAACACGGGGCCCGGAGACTTTCCCCCGACGGGGCGCAGCGTTGAGGTGAGCGGAGTCAGCGTCGAGCGATGGGAGGGCGGGAAGCTCGTCGAGGAGCTCGTCTTCTTCGACACGCTTTCCTTCATGTGCCAGCTCGGCGTCGTGGAGCTTCCTGGCTGAGGCTCGGTCAGACCGCGACCGGGGTCCGGCGTCTGTGGCGGGCGCTGCGACCCCACGCTCCCCGAGGCTCCCGCTGACCCGGACACCGATCCGCTTCGAGCTCACGTTCGACGTAGCCCAGGAGGACATCGACCGCCTCGGGCATGTCAATAACGTGGTCTATCTCCGTTGGATCCAGGACGTGGCCGCGCGCCACTGGCTCACCACGGTGGGCGAGGAGGAGACTCGGGGCACCGTCTGGGTCGTCGTCCGTCACGAGATCGACTACGTGCAACCGGCCGGCCCCGGCGACCGGGTGATCGCGCGCACGTGGGTCGGGGAGGCACGGGGCGCGACCTGGGACCGCCACACGGAGATCGTTCGTGCCTCGGATGGGCAGGTTCTCGCTCGTGCGCGGAGCGTGTGGTGCCCGCTCGACGCTGAAACGCGGCGCCCGAGGAGGCTCTCTCCCGAGCTGAGAGCCGGGTTCTACGACGGCTCCTGACTGATCGCGATCGCCCGCCTCTCGCCCGCGTGTCAGGCCACCGCACCACTCAGAAGCTACCTGGCCTGATGGATCCAGTCGGGACCGGGGGTCGCCGCATCGAGCTTCCTCCCGATCGCCTCGAGAACGATGCGCAGGTTATCCACGAACGTCCAGTGGCAGGGCATGAGCGTGTCGATGGCGAAAGCCAGGGAGAGACGGGCCTCGACGCCGTTGTCCGTGTCGCGGATGAAGGTGCGCACGGTCGTCAGCCAGAAGTTCTCTTGCCCTCCGTACTCTTCGGGACACGCGTCACGGTACCAGGATTCGTACTCGCCCCCGCTCAGGAGCATCCACCGGGCGACGCCGGCACGGCCGCGGTTCCGGTGGCCGCCGCCCTGGCGGCGCCGCCCCGAGGTGCGCATGCTCCGTTGAGCCGCCGGCACAGACCCTCCTACCACGCCCACCGTGACCCTCCTCGCGCCTGTCCCCGACGCCCTGGCGTCGCAGTACCCGCCGGGTTTCGAGCCCGCCGTGTCGGTGGCGGGCGACCTGGACGCCCGCGGACGCTTCAGTCCCGCATGGGTCGGTGCCGGCGGTGGGCGCGTGGTGGCGCTTGCCGAGGGGATGGATCCGGTGGACCTGAGCCTCGCAGCCGTGACCGCCATCCGCGTGGATGAGCTGTTCGGCGCATCCGCCCTGGTGGCCGTGACCGGGGACGCCGATCATGTCCTCGCCCTCTTCTCACGGAACATGGTCTCGGAGTTCGCTGCGCTGGCCCGGATCCTCGACGACCTGCGGGCGGAGCAGAGCGCATGGCGGGAATGAACGAGACGGCGACGAAGTTCGCCACCGAGGTACGCGGTCTGGGCCGTCGCAACGGTCGGCTGGTCCTTGAGCGCCCGGGCGAGAAGCCCTCGGAGGTCACGGTTCGATACCTTCGGCCCCTGACGGCCCGGACCGAAATCGTCCTCCTGGACCACGACGGGCACGAGGTGCTCACGGCCGCGGGCGTCGACGCGTTTCCCCCGGAAGAGCGACTCCTGGTGACGGAAGCGCTTCGGAGTCGATACCTCCTCCCGGTGATTCGGAAGGTGCAGCGCATCGACGTTCGCTTCGGGATCCGCTATTGGTGGGTAGAAACCGACCGCGGACCGCGCTGGTTCGCGTTACGGGAGCCCGGAAAGAACGTCTCGTGGATTACCGCCACCCACCTCGTCCTGCGTGACACCGTCGGGAACCGGTTCGAGATCCCGGACCTTTTGGCTCTGGATCCGCGCAGCCGGCGGTGGGTAGGCCTCTCGCTCTAGTACCCCTTTGTCAGGATGACCCTTCCTCCATGATCACGCTCGCCGTCGCGCTCTTGTTGAGCACCTTCCCCCAGGACTCGCTCCACCTGCGGGTCCTCGCCACGCACGACTTTCACGGCGCCCTCCTGGCCCGCCCCTATGAATGGTCGGCGGGACGTCCCATCGGAGGCGCCGCCGCCCTCGGCGCGTACATCGCCCGGCGTCGAGAAGAGTGCGAATGCGTCAGCCTGTATCTCGACGGCGGTGACCAGATGCAGGGGACGCTTGAGTCCAATCTGGATTACGGCGCCTCCACGGTTCGCATGTTCAACCGACTCGGCCTCGATGCTGCCGCCATCGGCAACCACGAGCTCGATTGGGGTCCCGACACCCTTCGCGCCCGCCTTCGGGAAGCCGCGTACCCATGGCTCGCGGCCAACGTCTACGACTCGGTCACCGCGCGCCGGCCCGAATGGGCACGCGCCTCGGCGCTCCTCCAGCGCCGTGGTATGCGTATCGGCGTCGTGGGGTATGTCACCTCCTCGACCAAACGGATCGTCATGCCCAGGCATGTCGCCGGCCTCGTCTTCAGACCCGGGTATGAGGCCATCGCCGACGCCATCACCGACATCGAGCGGGCACAGCCAGACTTCCTCGTGCTCGTCGCCCACGCCGCCGCGGATTGTGATTCGGCCGGGTGCACCGGGGAGATCGCGGAGCTGGTCCGCACCGCGCCGCCGGGGACATTCGATCTCATCGTGTCCGGACATGCACACTCGAGCGGCTCCGGAGTCGTGGAGGGGATTCCGATCCTTAGGGCCAGCTCGAGCGCGCGGGCCCTTGCTGTTGCGGATCTCTTCAAGGGTGGCGACGGCGGGATCCGCTTCTCGCTGGCCGTCGATACGGTGTACGCGGACGTGGTCGAGCCCGCCCCGGCGATCGCGTTGGCCGTGGACTCCATTCGTCGCCGGACCGACGCCATCGCGTCACGCGTGGTCGGAGAGCTCCGGACCGGGCTCTCCCGAGTGGATCCGTGGCTGGGCAACATGGTGACCGATGCCCTCCGCCACGCGGTCCGAGCGGACGTCGCCCTCACGAATGCGGGTGGGCTGCGGCGGGACTTCGGGCCCGGGCCCGTCACCTACGGCGAGCTCTACGAGCTGTACCCGTTCGGCAACCAGATCAGCGTGCTGCAGGTGACGGGCGCCGAGTTGCGGAAGGTCGCGGCGTATGCTGCGCGAGGAGGGTCCTTTCACGTATCCGGAATCCGCGTGCACTACGACGTCGAACGGCAGATCGTGACCGCGCTGACCCTGGCGGACGGGCCAGCGGTCCGCGACGGGGACACCTACAGCCTGGCGGTGCCGGATTTTCTCGCCGAGGGCGCCGCGGGATTCCCCTTTGCCGGGCGCGCAGCGACGACGGATCGATCCGTGCTCGACGCCATCGTGGGGTGGATCGACCGCAGCGCGGGACCGGTGGACGCGCCGACCGATCGGCGCATCGTCACGACCTCTTCCGGGGGTTCGTCTGGGAGATCGGAGCGCGCCATCACGAATCCATGAGAACCCGGGCTCGGCACGGTGCCTGACCGGTACAGCGAGCAGGGACCGCGGCTACCCCACCGCGTCATCAACGGATGGGCACGGACACCTGGATCCGGTGCGTCACCACGGTCTCGTCCGGGGTGGCTACCAGTCCGGCCGGCGGCGCGAGCACGTCACCCATCTCGGGGGCCGCGAACACCACGTCGTCCTCGCGGAAGCTCAGGCTCGGGAACGGGAAGTGCGAAGCGGATGACGCCAGGCCGACGTAGCGTACCTCGATCCCGTTCAGCTCGAAGCTCGCGCCCCACGTCGGCGTCCACTCCGTCCACTGCTGGGTCAGGCTGCGCTCGAGCCCCAGGACGTAGTCCTTCTGCTCCATCCGGTAGCTATACGAGCGCTTGCGCACACCGAGCTGGACCGCCCAGCGTTCTCCGATCTCCCGGCTCAGGCCCATCCCCGCGTGGGCGTTGCTGAACTCGAAGTGGTTGTCGACGGTGTGCCCGCCGGGCGGAATGACGCTCCCGTCCGCCGCGATCACGTCCACGACATCGTCGGCCCAGGTGTCGCTGACGGCAGGCTCGAACACGACGTCGACCGCGAAGGTGGTCGGTCCCTCCTCATAGGCCATACCGCCGCCCACGTTTACGGCCCAGCTGTTCCCGGGATCGCGCGGGATCGGCGGCCGCGAGGCGATCTCGACGGCGGTCAGGTCGTAGGTGGGGATCTTCGGATGATCCTTGCGGTTCACGGTGAGGATCCCGCCCGCGCGCCATGGGGTGCCCTCGATGGGCTGCACGTACCGGACGTGGGCGCCCCAGGTCTTGCTGGTGTTCCGGTGGGATTCCCGTTGCACGTCCGGCGTGAAGAGCCAGAGCACCGAGTCCGTCAGCTCCCAGGTCACCGACGTCACGTCGTGGGTCATGCGGTAGTGGTTGTAGACGAACGCGGCCTCCAGGGACCGGCCTCCGCCAAGGGTACCCAGGAGCCCGATCCGGTAGTCTCTCACGCCGCCGGACTCCTCGATATCCCACGCATTCGCAAAGAGCTGCTCGACCCCGTCCGTGCCATTCAGGTCGGCGAACATTGCACTGGCCGCCACGGCCCATCGGTCACCCAGGCGCCGCCCGAGCGACAGGTGGGCGAACCGGTTCGTCGTGGATCGTACGGCCAGGGCGTCGGCGCGGGGCACGGCCGGCGCGCCCACGTCCATGGGAGGCAGCCAACGGCCCAGGGCACGACCCTGGTCGAGGTCCTGCAGCGCGACAAGCACCCCGCCGAACCAACGATCGCCGGTCAGCTGCACACCCACCGGCATCGTTCGTGCGCCGCCGTTGTCGTTGGAGACGGTGTAGGAGGTGGGCGAGCTGACGAAACGCGATCCGGTCGAACGAGCGCCCCTGGCCGGGTTGGAGTACGGATCCAGGAGGACGTCATCCAGAGCGATCGAGACGCCGCCCATGCCCAGGTTGCTCGCGGGAAAGATCAGGAACTGATCTCCCGCGGCCAGCGGAACCGTTCTCAGGCCGATGAACTGTGCGCTCACCGGAGCTCTGGCCAGCCCCACACCTAGAACGGCGACGACGACGGATGAAAGCACCAACGACGCAGTCTTCATGCGTTCCTCCCGTTTCCTGAGGAAACGCCTCGCGGGTCACGAATGTGACAGTGTCAGCCCAGCATCCTCAGGAGCTTGGCCAGCGCCTTCATCCTCGACATCTCCCCACCTCCCATGTCCTGCCTGTGTGGACTGCCGTCCCACCCGTCGCTCTCAGCTCCCGGCGTCCACCGCCCTCAGGAAGTCGATGACGCCGTGGAAATACGTCTCCTGGTCGTCGTACATGGCCATGTGGCTCCCGTCGGGACAGTAGAGATACCGCCCGTCAGGGATCTGGTCGGCCATCCACTCCATATGTGCCGGATCCATCGTATCGTGGCGGGCCCCGATGACCAGCGTGGGCGCCGTGATGTCCGTCAGGTCGCCTGTTCGGTCCCAGTCCACCAGCGAGCCCCCGGCACCCATCTCGCTGGGGCCCTGCATGGCCAGGTAGATAGGGTAGTTGAGGTGGGCGAAGGCCCGGTTCACCGGGTCGGGCCACTCCTCGGCGGGTATACGCAGGATGTGCTCCTGGTACCAGTTGGGCGTCAACAGCTCCATGTAACGCGGGTTCTCGAAGTCCTCGTCGGCTTCGATGGCCTGGATCTCGGCCAACACGCCCTGGTCCATCTCCGGCATGAGGACGTCGTGGGCGTACGCGTTGTAGGCCGGAATGCTGGCCATCATGTTGGAGATGATGAGGCCCTTCAGGTTCTCACCGTGAGCCAGGGCGTACTCCATGGCCAGGATGCCACCCCACGAATGGCCGAGGAGGTAGAAGTCGCTGCTGTCCAGGCCCAGGGCAACGCGGACCTGCTCCACCTCATCCACGTAGTGCTCGATGCTCCACAGGTCCGGGAAGTCGAACGGGTCGGAGTAGAAGGAGCCGAGCTGGTCGTAGTAGTAGTACTCGACGCCCGCGCCCGGGAAGTAGGAGTCGGCGGCCTCGAAGTACTCGTGGGTCGCGGCCGGTCCGCCGTGAAGCAGGAGGACCTTGATGGTCGGGTTGTGGCCCACCCGCTTCGTCCACACACGGAACGTCCCCTCGGGGGTCTCGATGGGGATGAGCCGGACGCCCCCGGACAGCACGTCGTCCCTTCCGGTGTTGTCGAAATAATCCGCAACGGCCGCTTCCTGCATCGCGTTGTCCTGGGCGGCGCATGCCGTCAACAGAGTGCACATCAGAAAAGTCGTGGTCCCTCGTTTCATGAGATCTGCCTCCTTGGGCAACCGGTCGCTCCGGACGTCGCCACGCTCCCCACCCGACAGCCAGCCCACACTCGCGACGGCGGATGGGACATGCAAGCGGAAGGCCCCCGCTCGCTTCAATCCACCCGCAGCACCACCACGGGATCCACCCGGGTCGCCCGCCGCGCCGGGAGCCAGCACGCCAGGAACGCACCCGACACGAGCATGAGGGCGGCGCCCACGAACGTGACGGCATCCGTGGGCTGGACGCCCCAGACCAGTCGGGTGAGCGCCCCGGAGAGGCCCCATGCGACGACGCCTCCCACGACGAGCCCGATGGACGCGGGAATCATCCCCACGCGGACGACGTGCGTCTGAACCGCCTCGGGCCGAGCGCCGAGCGTAAGACGCACGCCGATCTCGTGGGTACGACGGCTGGTGGTGAAGGCCACCACGCCGGCCACGCCCGCCAGCGTGACCGCGAGGGCCAGCGCTGCGAGCAGGCCCATGAGGGCTGCCGTGAGCTTGCGGGGCGCCACCGCGTTGGAGACGTAGGCCTCCAGGGGCTGCAGGCGGGA
>JARRLD010000266.1:0-6795 GCA_037387345.1 Gemmatimonadota bacterium | reverse complement strand
GGGCCACCTCGACACAGGCGCAGGCGACCGGGGGAGAAAGCGGGCTGAAGGCCGGCACCGTAGGCCCGTTCATCTTCCAACTCCTGGGCCAGCTCGGTGGGGTGGATTGGGGGATGTACGACAACGACGGCCCCGATGGCCTCCCCAACTCCGGGGACGATGACGGTTTCGTGGACGTCCTCGCGGTGATCCATCCTACCAGGGGAGCCGAGTGCGGCGGCGCCGATTCAGAGGATCGTATCTGGTCCCATCGGTGGACCCTGGGCGCCGCGACGGGCACTCCCTTCGTGACCGACGTTCCCGCGGCCGGTGGGGGGACCATCGTCATCGACGACTACGTGGTTCAACCGGCACGGGCGTGCAGCGGGCACGACCTGAACGAGATCGGCGTGTTCACCCACGAGCTGGGGCACGCCCTCGGGTTACCGGATCTGTACGACACCGACGAATCCGACGGCAAGCACAGCGGCGCGGGAAACTGGGATCTCATGTCGACCGGGGCCTGGGGCTGCGACGGCCAATCGCCCGAGCGTCCGTGTCACCTGGGCGCATGGTCCAAGGCGGTGCTGGGGTGGGTGGACGTCGCGAACGTCCCGAGCGACACGGACATCGGGGCCGTGGTGGTGCCGCCGGTGCAGACCAACGGAACGGTGTACCGGGTCGACGCCGCGGACGGGTCCGGCGAGTACTTCCTTCTGGAGAACCGACAGCGCCTCGGGTTCGACCTGCGGCTCTACAACGCGGGGTTGCTCGTCTGGCAGATCAGCCCGTACATCCTGGCGGCTCAGTGGCCCTGGAACGGCGTGAACGCGCGACCGAGGATGGGGGTGTGGCTTCGCCAGGCCGACGGTCTGGACGAGCTCGGCAGAGGACGGGGACGGGGTGACGCCGACGACCCGTTTCCCCTGGAGATGCCCAACATCCAGAGCATCGAGAATCGGGAGTTCCACGCGGCCTCGGTGCCCTCGGCCCTGTCCGAGGCGGGGACAGCCACGGGCCTGACCCTGCTGGACGTGCGCAGAGACGGGCCCGACATCACGTTACGGTTGACGACCCGCTTCACACGGCTGACGATCCGATCGGAGGGGGACGGCGGAACCGGCGGGCTGTTCCTGGTGAACGGCGTCTCGGTTCCCGCGGCCGAGTCTACGTTCCTGTCGGCGCCGTTCGTCGAGAACGCGCTGGAGGCGGCAGCCGGCGAATCCCTCGGTCCGGGTGAACGCCGTCCTTTCCGGGGGTGGCTCGACGACCCTGCAGCGCCTCGATCCCGGATCGTGACAACGCCGCTGGAGGACGCCGACTTCGTGGCCCGGTACGAAGGGCGCGAGTTCGAGCTCGACATGGAGGTCACCGGCGGTCAGAACGGAGTGGCGCCGGGCCGTTTCCTGACGACCCCCGCCAGCGAGGACCTCTGGTTCGACGTGGGAGCTTCGGTGAGCATCGAGGCGGTTCCCCAGACGGGCTTCGACTTCGTCCGGTGGTCCGGGGCGCTGGATGGCCAGCCCAATCCGGCGGGACTTGAGATGGTGGAGCCCGCGAGCGCCGGGGCGGAGTTCGAGCTCACCTACTCCGTGCCCGCGAGCACCGTGACGCTCTCGGCCGCGGTGCAGCAGGACCTGGAGCTTCAAGCCCAGAACGGGACCTCTCCCTACTACTGGACCCTTGCCGATGGCTCTCTGCCCGAGGGCCTGTTTCTCGACGTGCTGGGGAGGCTCCGGGGGGTTGCCATGGAGACGGGTACCTTCCCGCTGACGATGGAGGTTCGGGACGGCCTGGGTCTCACGGCTCTGGGGGCGCTCACGCTGGAGATCACCGAGCCGGCGCTGTCCCCCGGCCAGCTGGCCTCTCCGTTCCTCACCGTGGGACCGTCGCTCGACGAAGACCAGCGGCGGTTCCTGGACCGACAGGGGAATACCGACGGCACGTACGACCTGGGGGACCTCCGCGCCTGGGTGCTCGCGCACCCTGAGCTGCGTCTGGGGGCTCCGCTGCGGGGGCTTGTCGCTCCACCCCAGCCGACTGCGGTCGTGATTCCCGTCAACCCGGGCGGGACCAGGGAAGGAGGTCAGCCATGAGGCGGCCGCTCGCGCGATGCCTGGCGGTGGGCCTGCTGCTCGCGGGGGCCTCCTGTGACCTCGGACCGGAGGGTCCCGGGGAGTTCTCCGGGATGGTGGCGGGGCCGGACCGGGTCGGAGCCGTGGTCCTGGAGGTCACCGGCGCGGGTATCGAGGGCTTCGCGGGGCAGGGAGACACCCAGGCCATCGGGGCTCGGGTGTCCTCGGCGGAAGGACGACACCGCGTGGTCCTGGTAAGCTCGACCGGAGAGCTGCTACGCTTCCGGATCCAGGTCAGCGATCTGAGCGTGAACAAGCCGGTCGCGGAAGTTCTTTCGGCCGCCTCCATGGATGACCTGACCATGTCTCCGGCGGGGATCAAGGTCCGCATCGCGCGCTGATCCAGAGGCAGCGAATCTCGGCCGTCCTTGCCGCTCCCACCCGGTTGCGCCACCTTTGGTCGGCCCGCCGGCAGGGGTGCCGGCGATCCCGCCGAAACGGACCGTGAAATCGACCTCGGAGGCCGCCGAAGCCGCGGTGGAGGGAGCCCCATGACCCCGTCGACCTGGATCACCATGCTGCTGGTCACGGCGTTCGTCTGGGGTGGATTCACCGTCGCGCTGATCACCGCGGTTCGCAAGGAGTCGGGAAAGGGTGATGACGACTGATCTTCGGCGCCCCGCGGCTCCGACTGCCACCTCTTCCGTGATTCACCTGTGCCCCGACGCGAAGACCTAGAGAGCATCCTGATCCTCGGGTCCGGGCCGATCATCATCGGCCAGGCCTGCGAATTCGACTATTCCGGCACCCAGGCAGTCCGGGCCCTCAAGGAAGAGGGCTATCGGGTCATCCTGGTGAACTCCAATCCCGCCACCATCATGACCGATCCGGACATCGCGGATCGGACGTACATCGAGCCCCTCACGGCCGAATGGGTCGCCAAGGTCATCGAACGGGAAGAGCCCGATGCGCTCCTTCCCACGATGGGTGGACAGACGGCCCTGAACCTGGCCATGGAGCTGCACCGCAGCGGTGTCCTCGACGCCCACGGCGTGGAGCTCATCGGAGCGAACGAGCGCTCCATCGAGATGGCGGAAGACCGGGAGTGCTTCACGGCCGCCATGGAGCGCATCGGGCTCAAGGTGCCCCACGGAGGCTTCGCCCGGACCTCGGCGGAGGCCTTCGGCATCGTCGAGGATACGGGCTACCCCGCCATCATCCGGCCCTCGTTCACGCTGGGGGGGACGGGCGGAGGCATCGCCTACAACCGCGAGGAGTTCGAGCGAGCGGTCAAGAAGGGGTTGGACGCCTCCCCCATCACGGAGGTGCTCATCGATCGCTCGGTGATCGGCTGGAAGGAGTACGAGCTCGAGGTCGTCCGGGACGGCGCGGACAACGTCATCATCGTGTGCTCCATCGAGAACTTCGACCCCATGGGCGTGCATACCGGCGATTCCATCACCGTCGCCCCGGCGCAGACGCTGACCGACGTGGAGTATCAGGAGATGAGGGACGCCTCCATCGCGATCATCCGAGAGATCGGAGTGGAGGCCGGAGGCTGCAATATCCAGTTCGCCGTGAGCCCCGAAAGCGGCGAGCTCCTGGTCGTCGAGATGAACCCCCGCGTGTCCCGGTCGTCCGCTCTGGCGTCCAAGGCCACCGGTTTTCCCATCGCGCGAGTCGGAGCCAAGCTCGCTGTGGGATACCACCTGGACGAGCTGCCGAACGACATCACGAAGACCACGCCGGCCTCCTTCGAGCCGGTGCTGGACTACGTGGTGGTGAAGATCCCCCGCTTCGCCTTCGAGAAGTTCACCGAGACCGATGACACCCTGGGCGTGCAGATGAAGTCGGTAGGTGAGACGATGGCCATCGGGCGTACGTTCCGGTCCGCTTGGCAGAAGGGATTCCGAGGGCTGGAGACCGGACGCTGGGGCTGGGTGAAGGGCGCGAGACTCAAGGATGACGGCCTGGAATCCGACGAGGAGAATGCCCTGCTGTCGGCGTTGCGGCGCCCCACAGCGAACCGACCCTTCCAGCTCAAGAGGGCCCTGGAGGCCGGCCTGACCGAAGACCAGATCTGCGAGGCGACCGGGATCGACCCGTGGTTCATCGACCAGCTGTCGCAAATCATCGAGCACGAGCGCGCGTACGCCGCGGCCGCGGATGTGACACCGGAGCTCCTGCGGCGCATGAAGCGAGAGGGCTTCAGCGACCGGCAGCTGGGCGACCTGAGAGGAGAAACGGAAGAGACGGTGCGAACGCGTCGTTGGGCCTGGGACATCCATGCCACGTTCAACGTCGTGGACACCTGCGCCGGAGAGTTCCCCGCCGAGACGCCCTACTTCTATTCCGCGTACGAGGACGAATCCGAGAGTCTGCCCTCGGACCGTGACAAGATCGTCATCCTCGGGAGCGGTCCGAACCGGATCGGCCAGGGCATCGAGTTCGACTATTGCTGTGTGCAAGCGGTCCTGGCCCTCAGGCAGCAGGGCTACGAAACGGTGATGATCAACTCCAACCCGGAAACCGTGTCCACGGATTTCGACGTGAGCGACAAGCTCTACTTCGAGCCGCTGACCCTGGAGGACGTGCTCGAGATCCTGCATCTGGAGCAGCCCAGGGGGGTCATCGTACAGCTTGGAGGACAAACACCGCTCAAGCTTGCCCAGGGTCTGGAGCGGGCAGGTGTTCCCGTTCTGGGCACGTCGGTCGACGCCATCGACCGAGCCGAGGACCGCGACCGGTTTGCCGAGGTGTGCCGGGAGATCGGAGCCCGGACACCGGACAACGGAATTGCCGTCAGCGAAGATCAGGCTCTGGATGTCGCGCGCGTCATCGGCTTTCCGATCCTGGTCCGTCCGAGCTATGTGCTCGGTGGCCGGGCGATGCGCATCGTGTACGACGAGGAGTCACTGCGACGGTACTTCGCGGAGGCCGCCCAGGCCTCCGAGGACCACCCTGTCCTGGTGGACCGGTTCCTGGAGGACGCGTTCGAGGCAGATGTCGACGCCCTCAGCGACGGCACCGACGTCGTGATCGGCGGGATCATGCAGCATATCGAGGACGCGGGGGTGCACTCGGGGGACTCCGCGTGCGTTCTCCCTCCGTACCTGCTCTCCGGAGAGGTTCTGGAGGAGATCCGTGTGCTTACGCGCAGGTTCGCGCTCGAGCTGGGCGTGGTGGGCCTCCTCAACGTCCAGTACGCGATCAAGGACGGCGTGGTCTACGTGCTCGAGGTAAACCCACGAGCCTCTCGCACCATCCCGTTCGTCAGCAAGGCCACCGGGGTCCCGTTGGCGAGGCTCGCCGCCCGGGTGATGGCGGGAGAGCGGCTTGCCGACCTCGACGTTCCGGAGGAGCCGACCGTGCCCGGGGTGGCCGTCAAGGAAGCGGCCTTCCCCTTCAGTCGGTTCGACGTGGATACGCTCCTGGGCCCCGAGATGCGCTCCACCGGTGAGGTCATGGGGTTCGACGACTCCTTCGGCATGGCGTTCGCCAAGGCCCAGACGTCCGCAGGCAACGTCCTCCCCGAGGAGCCGGGAGCCCTCATCGTCACCGTGAACGAACGGGACAAGGCCACGGTGACCCCCATTCTGCGTCGATTCCACGATCTGGGATTCCACATCCTCGCCACGCGGGGCACGCAGGCCTACCTGGCGCGACTCGGGGTGCCCGCGGAGCGGGTGTACAAGGTGAACGAGGGGCGCCCCGACATCGTCGACCACATCGTCACCGGAGATGTGAAGCTCCTCATCAACACGCCCCTGGGAAAGAAGTCCCAGTTCGACGACTATGCCATGCGCACTCGGTGCGCTCCCTCCAGGAGCGCATCTCCCCCGTTCGGGAGCCCGTGGTCGGGGACTGAGCGTGGGGGCGACGACCGGATTCTACCTGCATCCTGCGGCGGCCCTGCACGACCCCGGGTGGGGACACCCGGACCACCAGGGACGGCTGCGTGCCCTGGCGTCGGCGGTGGGCAAGGATCTGATCACGCTCCATGGCCACGTGGAGCAGCACGAATGCGGCGAGGCCGAGGTCGAACAGCTGGCTCGGGCCCACACCGCAGATCACGTCCGCCGGGTCCGTCGGGCCTGCGAGACCGCGGAGGCCGGGTACATGACCGTCGCGCTGGACCCCGACACCCGGGTGTCCCCCGGGTCCTGGGAAGCAGCGATGGGAAGCGCGGGCGCCGCCCTCGAGGCGGCGACCAGCGTGGCGGATGGTCGGCACGCCAACGCCTTCGTGGCCTCCCGCCCTCCGGGCCACCATGCGACCGCGGACCGGGCCATGGGGTTCTGCCTCTTCAATACGGTGGCCGTCGTGGCCCGCCATCTCCAGGCCACGGAGCGGGCGGAGCGAGTGCTCATCGTGGACTGGGACGTCCATCACGGAAACGGTACGGAAGAGATCTTCTTCGAAGACGACACCGTATTCTACCTCTCGGTGCACCAGTCGCCCCACTACCCCGGAACCGGAGCCGCGGAGGACACGGGGAAGGGCGCCGGGCGGGGCTTTACGCTCAACGTGCCCCTGGCGGCGGGGACACCGCGAGGAGAGTACCGGGCCCGCTTCACTCAGGCTCTCGGAGCCGCCGTGGCGCGCCTGAGCCCGGACTTCAACCTGATCTCGGCCGGCTTCGACTGTCTCGCGGGAGATCCTCTGGGCAGCTTCACCCTGACGCCGGCGGACCTGCACGGAATGACTCGGGAGGTCATGGATGTGGCCTCCAGGCACTGCG
>JARRLD010000265.1:0-5920 GCA_037387345.1 Gemmatimonadota bacterium | reverse complement strand
CGTCTGGTCCCTCGGGCAGCAGGTCACCATCGTCCAGCTTTCGTCGCCGGACGCTGCGGACGAGCTTCGGCAATACCTCGACGAGATCAACACAACCCTCGACGAGCAGTACCGCCAGTACGCCCGCATGCGCATGTACCAGACGGGCGTCGATACGGCCCTCGCGGACACGCTCATGCGGACTTCGCGCTTCGAGTTGTTCGTGCCCAACGTCTATCGGTGGTCCCGTCAGGACTCCACGTTCATCTTCCGGAACGACAATCCGGACCCTTCGGAGCTGATCCGGCAGATCGCCGTCACCTGGAAGGCACCCGTCCCGCCGGACATGGAGGGCGAAGGCATTCTCGAGTGGCGCGCCGAGCTCGCCGAAGGCTACGGAGAACCCCAGGAAGTCGATCTGTCCGACGTCGACGCAGGCCCCTTCGAGTTCCGCGGTCAGCCGGCCTACGAGATCCAGGCCATCTGGAAGAACCCGCCCGAGCTCGACTGGCCGGCGGCGGGACCCTTCATAACCCGAGCCGTGATCTGCGCCCAACAGAACCGCATGTACCTCCTCGACGCGTGGCTGTATGCACCCGGAAAGGAGAAGTACGAGTACATGATCCAGCTCGAGACGATTCTCGACACCTTCCGGTGCGGCCCCGGCTGATGCCGTCGGCGAGATCCGACGCACAGGGATGATGGCGCACCCCTGACCCCCAGGTTCAGGCATGCGCCTCACCCGCTTCCGGATCCAGAACTTCAGGGGCATCCGCCACCTGGAGGTCGAGCTCGATCCCCTCACCGTGTTCATCGGTGAGAACAACACGGGCAAGACCAGCGTCTTCGACGCCCTGGCCCTGTGCCTGGGTCGACCCGGAGCGGCCTTCGCTACCCACTTCCGAAAGGCCGACTTCCACCGACCCGCTCGGGGCGGGTCACCTCAGCCCATCGAATTGTCGCTGACGTTCTCGGCTCCGGAGGACGGGGCCTCGGTGCCCGACGCGCTCCGGCCGGCCCTCACCACCGACCAGGACCAGGTCCGGCGGCTCCACGTCCAGTTCCGCGGCCGCCCGGGAAACGGCAGAATCGAGCCCCGGTTCACCGATGAGCAGGGGAGCCCGCTCGAGGCCGGTTCGTCCACCTCGGCGCTGGAGGAGCTTCGGCGGCTGCATCCGGTGCTTCTGCTCCGATTTGCCCAGGGTGCCGTCTTCGAGTCCCCAGCAGTCGACGCCTCCGCCCCGCCGGAGCGAGGGGAACGGCGGCGGCGGCAACAGCTCGAGGTCGAGGTCGCGCGGGCGTACCACGAGCTGTCGAGTGTCCGCGGCCCCGTGCCGCTGGCACATCTGCGACGCGGTCTCGACGCTGCCGCCAAGCTGTACGAGAGCATGAAGCCGGAGCGGCTGGCCGACCTCACTCCTTTGCGGGGAATGATCGATACGCTGGTGCCGCCACCCGAAGCGGAGGGCGCCGCGTCGGGCGAGATCCAGGAGCTGGAGCAGGCGGGCAGCGGCAGCCATACGCTGGCCCTGCTCCTGGTCCTGGGCGCCCTCCTCGACGGGCCGGGGCACACCCTCGTTCCCGGGGCCGCGGACCCCGTCATCACCATCGAGGAGCCCGAAGCCCATCTTCACCCCATTCTCCTGGCATCCATCTGGGACGTCATCGAGAGCCTGGGAGCCCAGACCCTCGTCACCACGAACTCCGCCGAGCTTCTGTCTTCGGTGCCCATGCGCACGCTCCGGCGGTTGTCGCGGAAGGATGGTCGGGTACACGTCCACCGTCTGCACGCCGGGCGACTGTCCGACACCGAGCTGCGACGGGTCGGCTACCACATCCGGGCCACGAGGGGCGGGGCGCTCTTCTCCCGATGCTGGCTCCTGGTGGAGGGGGAGTCGGAGTTCTGGCTCATGCGCCAGCTGGCCCACGTGCTCGGGCACGACCTCGACGCCGAAGGGGTGCGCTGTGTGGAGTTCGCTCAATGTGGCGTGGTGCCGCTGGTGAAGGTCGCCGCGGACCTGGGAATCGAGTGGCACCTCCTCACCGACGGAGACCGATCCGGCGCCACCTACGCCGCGGAAGCCGAACGGCACCTGAACGGCAAACGACGGGCCCTCCGCATTTCCCGGCTCCAGCGTCGGGACATCGAGAGGTGTTTCTGGTACCACGGCTACCAGCACGTGTACCGCAAAGCCGCGGGGCTGCAGGAGGATGGTGGGGGGCGGCGAAGCCATGGCCGCCCAGGGCAGGTCATCGCCCGAGCGGTGCGCGCCCGCTCCAAGCCGTACCTCGCCCTCACCGTGGCGGAAGCGGCGGCAGCCCGAGGCCCCGAGGGCGTGCCCCCGGTGCTCCGACACGTGATCGAGACCTCCGTGACCCTCGCCCGCGAAGCCGTCCGGAACCTTCCCACCTGAGGCGAGCACACGACAGACAGTACTCCGCGCCGTCCTACCTACGACGGATCGTGGGCGAGTCGCCCCCGTCACCATCCACGGAGGCCCCTGCGGGGACCACTGGCGGCGGTGGGGAGTCGAAAACCGCGCCGTTTCGGGATATTCGTTTCGGGGAGTTGGTCGGGCTCGTCGGGGGCTGATAGAATGGTCCGTCCGCACCCGGTCCAGAACTCCGCCGCCGCCGCACGCAGTGAGCTTCGTCCACCTCCACACCCACTCCGAGTACTCCCTCCTCGACGGGGCCAACCGCATCTCGGACCTGGTTCGCAGGGCCCGGGAATTCGAGATGCCGGCGCTGGCACTCACCGACCACGGATGCATGTTCGGCGCCTGGAGCTTCTACAACGCCGCCACCCGGGAGGGGGTCAAGCCCATCGTGGGCATGGAGGCGTACGTCGCCCCGGGGCACCGGAGGGAGCGGTCTCGATCCGGTCAGGGGGAGAGGGCGTACTACCACCTGGTGCTTCTCGCCCGCGACCTCCAGGGGTACCGGAACCTGGTGAAGCTCTCCTCCATCGGGTACACCGAGGGCTTCTATCACCGGCCCCGCGTGGACCGGGAGGTGTTGGCCAGGTACCACGAGGGGATCATCGTCACCTCGGCCTGCATGGCCGGGGAGGTCGCTCGCCACCTCCAGGCCGATGACTGGGAGGGAGCGAGGGAGGCCGCGGAGTGGCACGCCAACCTCTTCGACGACCGGTACTACCTCGAGGTACAGGCCCACGACACTCCGGGTCAGGCGCAGCTGAACGCCAAGGTCTTCAAGCTCGCAGACGAGCTCGGGCTCCCGGTCGTGGCCACCAACGACGCGCACTTCCTGCAGCGGGAGGACCACGAGGCCCATGACGTGCTGCTATGCATCGGATTGGGCAAGGACCGAAGCGATCCCTCCCGCATGCGCTACGACGAGGGGCTCTACTTCAAGAGCGCTCCCGAGATCGCCGAACGCTTTCCCGCGCACGGCGAGGTCCTGGAGAACACGCTGCGGGTCGCGGACGAGGTGAATCTGGTCTTCGAGAAGACCTACCACCTCCCGGCCTTTCCCCTCCCTCCCGATCACCCCGACGAGAACGCGTACCTGGAACACCTCGCCCTGCAGGGTGCCAGGGAGCGTTACGGGGATCCCCTGCCCCCGGCTGTGCAGGAACGGTTCGACTACGAGGTCGGGGTCATCAAGGGCACCGGCTACGCCGGCTATTTCCTCATCACCCAGGACTTCATCCGTTGGGCGCGAGACCACGACATTCCCGTGGGACCCGGTCGGGGCTCGGCGGCCGGCTCTCTCGTAGCCTACGCGCTGGGCATCACCAATCTCGATCCGCTGACCCACGACCTCCTCTTCGAGCGGTTCCTCAACCCCGAGCGGATCTCGATGCCGGACATCGACATCGACTTCTGCTTCGAGCGCCGCGACGAGGTGATCGGGTACACGCGTGACAAGTACGGTCGGGACGCGGTGGGACAGATCATCACGTTCGGCACCATGAAGAGTCGGGCGGTGATCCGCGACGTGGGTCGGACCCTGGGCTTCGAGCCGGGTGAGACGGACAGGATCGCCAAGCTCATTCCCAACGCGCCGGGCCAGGCCTTCACCGTGGAGGAGGCGGTGAAGAACCTCAAGGAGGTCGGGGATCTCTACAACCTGGACGAGCGTCACCGGCAGCTGTTCGACTACTCCATGACGCTGGAGGGGTTGTCCCGGCACGCGTCGGTCCACGCCGCCGGCGTGGTGATCGCGCCCGGCCCCCTGGACGAGTACGTCCCCGTCAGCATCCAGACCGGAAAGAACGGCTCGAACGGGAACGGCGACGGGGACGACGGCATGGTCGTCACCCAGTACGACATGAACTGCCTGGAAGAGGCCGGGATGCTCAAGATGGACTTCCTGGGCCTCCGCACCCTCACCGTCATCCACGATGCCGTGGAGATGGTGAGGGCGCGCCACGGGAAGCTCCTGAATCCCGAGACGGGTGAGGCGTACGCCTCGATCGACGACGTGCCGCTGGACGATCCCGCGGTCTACCGCATGCTCGCGCGGGGTGGCACGTCGGGCGTGTTCCAGTTCGAGTCGAGCCTGGCCAACGACAAGCTGCGGGCCATGAAGTGCGATCGGTTCGACGACCTGGTGGCGGGCAACGCGTTGATCCGCCCAGGGCCCCTCGACTCGGGGATGGCCGACGTCTACATCGACAGGAAGCTCGGCAGGAAGCCTGTCACCTATCCCCATCCGGACCTGGAAGCGACGCTGAAGCCGACGTACGGCGTCATCGTCTACCAGGAGCAGGTGATGCGGATCGCCAACATCCTGGCGGGCTTCACGCTCGGCGAAGCGGACGTGCTCCGCAAGGCCGTCGGCAAGAAGATCGCATCCCTCATCCGGACGGAGCTCGGAAGATTCGTCGAGCGGTGCGCGGAGCGGGGTGTGGACAGGACGGTCGCCGAGGACCTGGCCGAACAGATCGAGACCTTCGGCCGGTACGGCTTCAACAAGAGTCATTCCGCAGCGTACTCGCTGATATCCTACCACACCGCGTGGCTCAAGGCCCACCATCCCGCCGAGTTCATGGCGGCGCTGCTCTCATCGGTGGTGGACAATACGGACAGCGTGGTGAAGTACTTCGGCGAGTGCCGGGACCTTCCGCGCTATCTACCGCGGCAGGCGGAGCCTGTGGTGGTGCTGCCCCCGGACGTGAACGAGTCGGGGTGGAAGTTCACGGTGACCGAGGCCAACCAGATCCGTTTTGGGCTGGGCGCCGTGAAGGGAGTCGGGGCGGGAGCTGTGAAGTCCGTCCTGCGGGCGCGGGAGGCGGGTGGCCCGTTCCCGTCGCTCTTCGACTTTCTGGAGCGCATCGACATCCGGGCGCTCAACAAGCGAGCCTGCGAGGCCCTCATCGCCGCAGGCGCTCTGGATGCGTTTGGGCTCCGTTCCCAGCTGCTGGCCGGCCTGGACACGGCGTATGCGGAGGTACAGGCGCGGCACGCCGAGGCCGAGGTCGGCCAGGCTTCGCTGTTCGGGGACGCGTCCGCGCTGCCACGCTCCGACCCTCCCCTGCCCAACGTGCCGGATTGGTCGGAGCCCGAGCGGCTGGCCCGCGAGAAGGAGGCCCTCGGCTTCTTCATCTCCGGCCACCCCCTGGATCGCTATCGCGAGGTGGTGCGCGCTTTCGAGCCCGTGTCCACCGACAGCCTCGGCGACTATCCGGGACAGCCAGTGGAGCTGGCATGCGTCGTGACCTCCGTGGCCCGGCAGATCTCCCGGAAGGACAACTCGGAGTGGGGCAAGATCACCGTGGAGGATTTCCAGGGGACGGCCACGGTCCTCGCCTTCAGGGAGGTGTGGCAGACCTACAAGGAGGTTCTGGTGCAGGATGCCGTCGTGCTTCTCGCCGGGAAGGTCAGCAGCAGGGAGCGCGACGAGGAGGACCCACCCCTCTTCCTGGACAGCGCGCGTCCCCTGGACGAGCTCACGGACTCGGGGGAGCTGGCCA
>JARRLD010000264.1:0-5922 GCA_037387345.1 Gemmatimonadota bacterium | reverse complement strand
CGCCTTCGGGACCCCTCGTCCGCTCCCCGTCGAAGCCTGCCCAAGACATTTCTCGCTCACACCGTTGGCCGTGACGCGTGGGAGCTCGCGCTCCCGTGCGCACGTCACGGCTTTCGCCTTTTGACTGACATACAGGGAGGTGATCCATGTCCGCGAGAGTAGTGATGGTCGCCGCGATGGTGACCGGGCTCGGCGGTTGGGCTATCCTGGCCGATATCGTGCCGACGGAGGTCGGCCAACCGGGCACCCAGCCCAACGAGGTGGGAAGCCTGGAAACACCCGACAAGTGTGACAACTGCCACGGTGGCTACGACCAGAGCGTGGAGCCGGCATACAACTGGCGGGGCAGCCTGATGGCCAACGCTGGTCGGGACCCAATGTTCTGGGCAACGCTGGCGGTCGCCGAGCAGGACTTCGACGGCGCCGGCGACCTCTGCCTCCGCTGCCACTCGCCGGCCGGCTGGACCGACGGCCGCTCGACTCCGACCGACGGCTCGGCGCTGATGGACAAGGACGCCGACGGCGTCCAGTGCGACCTGTGCCACGCCATGACCAAGCCCGACGGGTCGGAACACGTGGGCGTGCAGTATGAGCCGTTCACCGCCTATGATGACGCCACAGGTGAGGCCTACCTGGGCAGCGGTATGTACGTGCTCTGGTCCGGGTCCGACAAGCTGGGCCCGTATACCGATCCCGCGGCACGGCATCAGGCCATGCCGTCGGAATTCCACCGCGACGTCGACTTCTGCGGAACCTGCCACGACGTCTCGAACCCCGTGGTGGGTGACCTGGCGCCCGGCAACGGAGCGCAGCCGGCCGAGATTGACGCGTATGCGGTGCTGAGCAGCGGTGTGTTGGGCTCGGACGTCACCACGAAGGCGGCATTCAACAACCTCCCGTTCCAATACGGTGTCGTCGAGCGCACGTTCAGCGAGTTCAAGGCGGGCCTGCTCTCCCGGACGCCGGTCTCCGACTATCCCTCGCTGCCCGCGGGGCTGCGGGCCGGCGCCCTGCAGGCGAGCTATGAGAGCGCCGTAGCCGCCGGCACAGGGGGGAACTACGAGGACGGTACCCCGCGGAACTTCAGCTGCCAGACGTGTCACATGCGCCCGGTGAACGGAGTCGGCTGCAACAAGAAGGGGGCGCCGGTGCGCCGTGACCTTCCGCTGCACGACATGACCGGCGGCAACGCCTGGGTCGCCGAGGTGATCAAGTACCAGGACAGCCGCGGCCTGCTGCGCCTCGGTGGGGGCCTGAGCAGCACCCAGCTTCAGGCGCTCGATGCCGGCGCCGTTCGCGCCAGGAAGCAGCTCAACGAAGCTGCCACGCTGGAGGTGGTGGGCAACGCGGTGCACATCGTCAACCTGACCGGCCACAAGCTCATTACCGGCTACCCGGAGGGCCGGCGGATGTGGCTCAACGTGCGATGGTACGATGGGGACGGGCTGGTGCGTGAAGATGGTGCCTGGGGTCCGGTGGCCACGGTCACCAATCCCGCCGACGGTCAGATCGTGCCGGTGAACTCGCTCAACGATCCGAACGACCCGAACACCAAGGTCTATGAGGCGCACTACGCCATGACCCAGGAGTGGGCGGCGGCGCTGGTCTCTCTCGGTTATCCGAGCGATCTCGCGTTGAGCTACGACCGTGTCACCGGCGAGGCGGATTACACGCTCGGCGACCTGGCCGCGGAGCCGGCTGGTGCCTACCACGAGACCTTCCACTTCGCGCTCAACAACCACGTCGCCAAGGACAACCGCATTCCGCCGTACGGCTTCGACTACGACGACGCGCTGCGGCGTAACGCCCTCCCGGTACCGGCATCACAGTTCGGCGACCCCGAGCCGGGTGGAACATACGACTACTGGGACGATGTGGCCCTCAATCCGCCGGCCGGCGCCGTCTACGCCGAGATCGATCTGCTGTACCAGGGCACGAGCTGGGAGTACGTGCAGTTCCTGTGGCTGGCCAACAAGGGCGCCAGCGCGTTCCTCGCCGACGAGGGCGTGAATCTCCTCGACGCCTGGTTGAACACCGGGATGGCCGAGCCGTACGTCATGGCGTCGACCACCTGGGGGAGCCCGCCGGTTCCGTCGACCCCCACGATGGTGATCGCGGATCTGACAACCTGGTGCACCGACAGGGGCGGCCAGCTCACGACGGAATGCGGTACGTTCCGCGACCGCGAGACCGTCGGCTGGCTCACCGCGGTCGTCGATGAGAACGGGGCACCAGTCTCGGGCGCCCAGGTGCTCACCGAGGTGCGGGACGCCGGCGGTGCCCTGATCACGGAGAGGCAGGGGTTCTCCGATGCCAGCGGTGAGGCCATCTTCACGTGGCGAATCCCACGGCGGCAGGCTCCGGGCGCCTACACCGTGACCGTGTCCGACGTGCTCCACACGAGCTATCAGTTCGACCCGACAGGCAACACCATATCCGCAACCTTCACGATTCAGTAGGGTTGCCCTCGGGACCGACGAGTGAAGAGCCCCGCTTCGGCGGGGCTCACGCCCGTTGCGGACGCCCCGGCGGAGCTAATCTGCCGACAGCAGATCCAACCGCTGCTTGGCCTCGCGCTTCCCTATTCCTCTCAGGGACACCAGGGTGGCCAGGTGCTTCTCGCCGGGCTTCGTGGTGCCGCGCTCCCAGTTGTAGATCGTTGCGGCGCTGACTCCCACGAGCTTCGCGTAGTCGGCCCGAGACAATCCCGCCTTGGTACGCTGAGCCTTCAGGGAGCGAACCGAGAACCTCGTTCCCTTGGGGGGCTTCTCTTTTCTGGGTCCTGCCTGAAGGCGCTCTGACTCACGGGACTCCAGGTAGCTGACCTTCCGTTCCAGCTCTGCATTCCTTCGCTTGAGCTCGGCGATCTCACGACGATGCCTGGTCACCGATTTCTTCGTCGCCTCCAGCTCGGAACGGATCTCTCTTCGGGCGAGTCTCTGGATCTCCTGCTGGAGAACGGCCTGCACGTTGGGCACCGATCTCTCCTTGAAGGTGTTGGGTTGGACAGTCCATGGAACCTCCCATCCCCCTGGCCGGCCGGCAAGCGACGGCGCCTGGAGCGTGCCATGGCGGACGGTAGGAGGGCTCTGCCCAGCCGGCCGCCATCGCGTGTGGAGTTCCACCGCAACCATAGGCCTAACCGCTTCTTTTCGGCAAATCCGTGCCGACGCACGGCTCCGCAGGGCCGGGCTCCGAGAAGAAAAGGCTGGCGAGCCGGGACGCAAGGCTTGGAGTTTAGTAGATGGGAGCTCATCGGTGCGCGCCCCCCCATCACAGGATAGGAGGTGCGCGATGAGGCGCCGACTGCCCCTGCTTGCGCTTGCCGCTCTTCCCGTGCTCGCCTGCCAGGACTCCACGGGACCCGATGGGGTCGACCTGCCGTCCTCTTCCACGGCGGCCGGCGTCCTGTCGATCGAAGGGTGGTCCGCCCAGGAAGCCGACCCGCGGGTCGAGGTGATCCCCGGCCGGTACATCCTCCGACTGGGAGACCGGATCACGAACGTCCGCGCCTTCGCTCGGGCAGCGACGGCTCCTCCAGGGGCCGAGCTCCACTACGTCTACACCGCCGCGCTCCGGGGCTTTGCGGCCACCCTGCCCCCTGCCGCCCTCGAAGGCCTACGCCGGAACCCGAACGTGGTCAGCATCAATCCGGATATCATGGTCCGGGCGGTGGGCTCGGGCACGGAGACCGCGAGCTCCTGGGGGCTGGATCGGATCGACCAGCGCTCGCTACCGCTGGATGGCCAGTACGGCTGGGCCACGTCCGGGCAGGACGTCCACGTCTATATCCTGGACACGGGGATCCGGCCCACGCACGTCGAATTCGAGGGCCGCGCCGACGTGGCGTTCGATGCTCTGGGGGACGGGCGGAACGGGATCGACTGCCACGGGCACGGAACCCACGTGGCTGGCACCGTCGGCGGCGCCACCTATGGCGTGGCCAAGGACGCTTTGATTCACGGGGTGCGGGTTCTTGGCTGCGACGGCGTCGGGGCCAGCAGCACCATCGTGGCCGGGATCGATTGGGTGACCGCCAACCACATCAAGCCCGCCGTCGCGAACATGTCCCTCGCGGGATACTGGCTGTGGGGGATCTTCGGACTGGACTCGGATCTGGACATCGCCGTTCGCAATTCCGTTCAGGCCGGGGTGTCCTACGCCCTGGCCGCTGCCAACGATTCCGATGATGCCTGCAGGTACACGCCCGCTCGCACCCCCGAAGCGATGACCGTCGGGGCCACAACCGACTCGGATTCCAAGGCATCCTTCTCCAACTGGGGGCCCTGCGTCGACTGGTTCGCCCCCGGGGTGGGCATCACCTCGGCGTGGAACACCGGCGACACCGACACCTTTACGGCCAGCGGGACCTCCATGGCTTCCCCCCACACGGCCGGCGTGGCCGCGCTCTATCTGGAGGCGAACCCCAACGCGACTCCGGCACAGGTTGCGCAGGCTCTCTTCGACAACGCCACCAAGGGCATCGTCACCGGCTCCGAGTCGGAGAACAACCACCTCCTGTACTCGTCCTTCTCCGCTCCTTCCAACGATCCTCCGACGGCCACCTTCAGCTATGGCGTGGACGGTCTCACGGTCTCTGTCACGGACGAGAGCTCGGACGCGGACGGCACGGTGATGTCGTGGAGCTGGAGTTTCGGGGATGGGAGCACCTCCACGGCACAGCATCCGGTCCACCTGTACGACAATGGAGGGGATTACCAGGTGACGTTGACGGTGACGGACGACGGAGGTGCCACCGCCTCGAAGACGCAGACGGTATCGCTGGCCTCCAGCGGGAACGTGCCCCCGTCCGCGGGCTTCTCGAGCGACGTCACCAACCTGACCGTCACGTTCACCGATCTGTCCAGTGACGACGATGGCAGCATCGTGTCGTGGGACTGGGACTTTGGAGACGGGAATTCGTCGACGGTCCAGAATCCGGTGCACAGCTACGGCGCCGCAGGCAACTACCAGGTGACGCTGACGGTGACGGACAACGAAGGTGCCACCGACTCGGAGACCCATACGGTTTCCGTGACGGCCCTGTCGAATACTCCACCCGTTGCCGACTTCTCGGCCGCCGTGGCCGGCCTGAGCGTCACCTTCACAGACCTGTCCAGCGATCCTGACGGCAGCGTGATCTCATGGTACTGGCGATTCGGGGACGGGGGGGTGTCCTTCAACCGGTCTCCGTTCCACGTCTACCCGGAGGGCGGCACCTACTCCGTTACCCTCAGCGTGGTGGACAGTCAGGGAGCCAGCGACTCGGAGACGAAGAGTGTGAGCGTAACCGGGTCGGGCAACCTGTCCCCGGTCGCGGGCTTCTCGACCGAGACTGCCGACCTGACCGTCACGTTCACCGATCTGTCCAGCGACAGCGATGGGACCATCGTGTCGTGGGACTGGGATCTCGGAGACGGGAATTCGTCGACAGTCCAGAATCCGGTGCACACGTATGACGGTGCGGGCGACTACGAGGTGACGCTGACGGTGACGGACGACGAAGGCGCCACCGGGTCGGAGACGCAGACGGTCTCGGTGGGGACGCCGCCGAACCTGCCGCCGGTGGCCGACTTCTCGGCGGACGCCACGGATCTGTCCGTCACGTTCACCGATCTGTCCAGCGATCCCGATGGCAGCGTGATCTCCTGGTACTGGCGCTTCGGGGACGGGGCCGTGTCCTTTATCGGGTCTCCGGTCCACGTCTACGCGGAGGCCGGCACGTACTCCGTCACCCTCACCGTGGTGGATGACCAGGGCGCCAGCGACTCGGAGGTGAAGAGCGTCACCGTAGCGGCTCCCGGTCCGACCATCGAGCTCACTGGCAAGCGGAGGGGGCGACACAGGGTGATCCTGGACTGGACCCCGGTGGGCGTAAACGTCGACGTGTGGCGGACCCTCGTGGGAGGGTCACCCACCCGG
>JARRLD010000263.1:3605-9541 GCA_037387345.1 Gemmatimonadota bacterium | reverse complement strand
ACGAACACCCTGCTACCCGATCTGTCCAGGTTCCTGCTGGGCTGGCTGGTGGAGGGAGACAAGCCCGAGGGTGTGCACGTCTCGGTGGGAGAGGACGGGAGCTTCTCCTACGCGCAGGCCTGACGGGCGCGGGGGGGCGCCGGCAAGGCCTATCCGGCCTCCCCGACGCACCCGGCGTGGCTGACCCCGAACTGGGACAGCAGCGCGTTGGAGTAGGTGTACACCCGGTCGGCGCGCACCCCGAAGCGCAGGACGGCGGCCTCTTCCTCGGGTGTGATCTCGCGGCCGGACGCGATCACCACGTGGAGGAATGCGTGGGCGTGCTCGGCACACTCCAGCGCGGCCAGGGCCGCGCGATGGATCTGGGGCGTGAGCGGACCCAGCGGGGCGTGGTAGCAGTAGGCCCGCCCCGGCTCGTCGGGGGGAAGGTAGACCCAGATGAGCACCACGGACTGGAGGAGCCCGAAGGCGAAGGCCCCACCCGGATCCTCCGAGAAACGGACGAGGCGCCCCTGGCCGAACCCCAGGCGGGTCCAGTCGCCGTGTTTGGCCGTCAGGAGGATCGGCGGCCCTTCCCCCTCCGGGAGCTCGTGGAACGGGAGGTCCCGGGTCTCGAACATCTCGATGGCACCCCGCCGATACCGCCTAGGAATGCCCCACCTCCACCGCCACCAGGTGTACGGCATACTCCACGGTGCTACGCTCGTGGAGCCGGGCCTGCCACCTCACACGCTCCCGCTCCCCGAGGAGTCGTAGGGCCGCGACGCCTCCGGGTGGGTGCGCCTCGGGGTCGAGGAGGCGCCGAAGGAGGGGCTCGCTGGCGCCCTGGTCGGGACCACGCTGGGAGTGCCCGCCGATCCAGGCCTCCACAGGCGTGACGTTGGCGGACCAGTCGTAGGGTGTCGAGAGTAGCGCCCGCGCGCCCGGATGGAGGGCACCGGCCACGGCGTGGAGGAACCCGTGGGGCGAGGCCACACAGTCGATGACGTTGAGGGCGCTGGCGAAGGCGAACGTGGCGGAGGGAAACGGAAGCGCGAGGGCGTCGCAGACCCAGAAATCGACCCGGTCACATCCCCGGAGCTCCACGGGGAACGTGCGACGGTCGTACACGAGCCCGACCCGTCGTCGAGGGTAGCGGACCGTTCCGGTCCGGAGCACGCCGTGCGCGACCTGGAGCATCGAGAAGTTCACGTCCACGCCGAGGACCAGCCCGTCGGTCCGCGCCGCGAGGTCGAAGGCCGAGCGGCCCACGGAACAGCCGATGTCCAGGACGGGCGCGGACACGGATTCTCCGGTTCCCAGAAGGGCGAGCCCCTCCTCGAGACAACGGGTCACCGCGCCCGGTGTCGCCTCCGAGGGCGATCGTTGGGGCGCGAGATCCTCGTAGTGGTCCCAGGCGTAGGTGCTGAGGTGCTGGCGGGTCGCGTCGTAGGCCGTCCCTTGGCCCACAGCGTCACCCAGCAGCGACTCGAGCGCTTCGGGAAGGTCGCTTCTCCGGGTCAACTGAACGAGGTTGTCCGCCAGATAGGCGCGCACGTTGGGCACCAGGATGGGAATGCCGTCGAGGACCGGGTACTCCTGCTGACAGGCGGGCTCGCTGCAGTGGAGCACCCCGTGGATCAGGATCCCGGGTTCCTCTACGAACCGGGACGCGATCCGCACGGGGACCTCCCTGGCGTCCTCGAGCCGGCAGCGCGGACAGACGGGTCGGAGGGATTCGAAATGGGACCAGCGCAACGGGGGCTAGCCTCCGATCATCACCGTCGGACAGCCGGGGGGCAGGATATTGCCCACGGGAGAGGGGATGGGAGCGACGCACGTGGCGTGATTGGTCATGTCACCGACCCGGGCCGCGGGCAGCTTCCCGATGAGTACCGTCGCCGAGCCCTTCATGATGATCCCCGGTCCCGCCGGCACGCAGGTGGGGAGCATGCACGGGGTGGTCATGTCCGACATCCGAGCCGCCGGCATCTTCCCGATGAGCACGGTGGGCATGCCCTTGATGATGGTGAGGGGCAGCGCAGGGTGGGGGACCGGAGTGGGAACCGGCGCAGGGGGATGGATGGGGGCGTGACAGTGGGGCGCGCTCTGCAGCACCTTGTCCGTCATCCGTGCCGCCGGTTGGCCCATGTGCGCTTCCTCCCCTGCTCCCTCGTTGCTCGCCTCAGCCCGGCGTCAGTATAGGGCTTGCCCCGGGATGCAGCGAGGGGCACGGCTCCCCATCCTCACACCAGCTCACGCGCGAAGGCCGCACCCCGGTCGAGGTCCGCGGAGCGTGCCGCCCCGGGGTGTGGCAAGGTCCAGTTGGTGCCGGTCGCGTCTACCGAGAAGCCCGGAAGCGCCTTCTGCATCAGCTCGGTGGTCTTCGGGGCGCCCGTTCTCATCTTCTTGAAATCCTCGAGCGCACGTCCCGCATCCACGTGCTGGGTGAAGAGGTATTGCTCCGCCAACGGATAGGCCTTCGCGAGGCAAGCCCGATGATGCTCGTTCACGAAGAGGTCGATGTCTCCGGAGACGTAGTCCTGCGCGTGGACGAAGACCTTCCGGTCCTTCCGCGAGCCGCCAACGAGCTTGCCCTTCAAACTCTTCTGGTCCCACATGCCCAGGTATCGGTCCCGTTCCAGCTGGATGCCGGCGTACATCTCCAGCTGCCAGCAGGGAACGTCGATGGTCGGGGGGTTGTTGTTCTTGAACTTCGACGGATCGTCGCGGGGAAAGGTGCTCAGGAACTTGGCAGCGAGGTGTCTCACCAGCTGGGCTACCCTGTCGCCTCCCTCAACGGCGGTGCCGTGGAGGCCGGGGAAGGGGAGGAACAGCCGCCGAGTGCCTGGCTTGATCCAAAGCCTGTCTCGATCCTGGGGCCTGAAGTTCGACCCCTTGTCGTCCAGAGCCAGGATGACGACCAGGTTCAAGACGTTCCCCGGGACGTTCTGGGTGTCCCACAATTTGACCCCGGCATCGAGCCCCGCCACTGGATCCACCGCGAAGATGTTGAACTTGATGCCCCCACCAAGGAACTCCTCCGCCCAGTTCGCGATGCGGATGCAGGTCACGGCCCCGCGGCTCCAGCCGATCATGTTCACGGTCGCTCTGGCCGTGATCTCCCGAGCCGGGCCCGTTCCGCCGTAGCCCGTGCCGTGGGGGTCGGGGAGACACGCCTCGCCGAGCGTCGCGATGGTACGGCGGATGTTGTCGTCCCACCCGTCCCCATGGACTCCTCCCCATGCCGGGCCCCGATGGGAGTCACCAGGCTGCTTTCCGACGGCCTTGGCTTTCGCCTTCTTTAACTGGTCCTGTTCGTGTTCGCTCAGGGCCTCGGCCGTCTTCGCCCTCTTGGCCAGCCATTCCTGCTCCACCCGCCGCGCCGTGTCGGTAGGGCTCCGCCCCGAGACGAAGTTCTCCAAGGTCTTCATCGGTGTTTTGGACCAGGTCTTCTCCTTGCGCCGAAGCAGATCCGACTGCTTGGGAGCCCGCTGTTTGGTGAAGGGGTCGTAGCGGCCAGGCTGGTACTTGCCCGGTTTGAAGAAGGTGCCCCCCGGGGGATTGCTTCCGGGGCCGTCGTTGATCAGGAAGTGCTTGTACTCCTCACCATCCATGAGCTCGCCGAGATCGGCGATAAGCTCTCCCTTCTTTCCGCGATGATAGGACGTGCCGCAGTTCAGGACCGTGAATGCCATGCCTCCAACCCTCCACTCTACGTGCCATCCAGGGAGGGGCGCGCGGCTCACAGCTGGGGAGGGACTACGTCCGGAGGGGGATTGCCGCCGGCCGCGGTTCCACGTCCTGCCCGATGCTCGTCGCGAGCTCCTGACCTGGGTCAGAATGATGCCGGTGTCGGTTCGGGCAGGAGGATTCGGGGCCGGCACCAATTGCTTCAGCCCGAGGCTAATGCTCAAAATAGGACGAGCATGAACAGGGCGCCACGATGTACGTCTTACGACTTCAAGTGCCGTGCGATCCGTGCCTGGAGCAGGGGGACCTCCTTGGGAAAGAAGCACCGGTAGGGCTCCACGCCGTACGCGAGCAGCATCCCTTCGATCACCTGGATCTCCACCTCTCGGCGGCTCTTGGTCCGAGCCGACCGCAGCCCGCCGGGGCGGTGGTGCTTCTGCAGGTGGAGGTATCGACCCACCAGAAGCCGCGGAAAGTCTCCCCGTTGGATCGACTTCTTCTTGGCCTTCCGATAGATCTTGTAGACCAGCATTCCTGTCCCGAGGATGAACGCCGCGATCCCGATGCCCCACCCGACCGGGTTCCAGGCGTTCGCGGCGGCGACGGCGGCCGCCACGGTGAGGATCGTGCCTCCGACCACGCTGAGCCCTGCGACGCTGCCCTCGTAGATCTTCACCCGCTTCTTCCGGGTGACCTTGTTGGTGGCATAGGCGAGCAGCTCCGCCGTCTCCGGGCGGACGTGGAGGGCCTTTCCGGAGTCATCCGCCGCCCCCGTCTGGAGCCGTTGCATCTTCTTGAGCGCTCGTTGGCGGGCGTTCGCCTTTCGCGCCTGATGGAAGCTCCGGCACATGGTGACGGCGGCGGCGACGGCTCCGAAGCCGCTGGCCGTGCCGGCGAACTGCGTGATGGAGGACGTCGAGTTGGCCACCTGGTTGATGCCGTCGAACGCCTTGACGATGGTCGACACGGACTTGCTGCCGCTCGTGCCCACGCTGGCCCAGGCGCGCTTCTGGGCGTTGGCGCCGAAGAGATCCTTACGCTGCGACTTGTCGGTTTGCGAGACCTTCGCCGCCTGGACGACATCGCTCATGTAGGTCAGCACCGAGCCCACGGATTGCCAGCCCAGGTCCACGACGCCCACGCCCTGGCCGAACCCGCCGGTGACGCCCTCGGCGTCGGCCTGATCGACGTTGCACTGGACGACTTCGCGGAGCTTGGCGATGTCGTCGATGACGCTCGGCAGGCTGTGCATGACGTTGCTGCCCTGCGTCGGGGAGGGCGTCGCGCCCTTGATGAACTCCACGACGGCCTGGGCCGCGGTCTCGGGGTCCTCCGACTGGAAGGCGGAGAGCAGCTTCTGTCGGTTGCGGTGCAGCTGCGTGGCGAGCATCGCGAGGATCTGGCCATGGTCGAAGTCGTCGTCCTGGCCGACGCTCATGTTCACCCGGCCCTCCGAGACCTCGATGTGGACCTCTTCGTGACGGGTCTCCTTGGTGAACACGATGGCCCTGGTCTCGCTTTGCAGGATCACCACGTAACCCTGCTTGAGGATCAGGGCGTCTTCGGGCAGCACCGCCTGGATCTGGGCCCTCTGCTCCCGATACCGCTCCGATCGCTCCTCGCGGGTCCCTCTGCGATGGTAGATGAGATGGAATCCGTCATGGCTCTCGGTTCCGTCCCAGAACCACACATCGGAGTCCGCCGGAACCAGGCGGGCGGGAACTGCGCCGAAGACGCGACGCCGGGGGATGGAGCGGATGCGGTCGGCCCCCTGGAGACCCGCGACGTCCTCGAAGAGGAAATCGCCCTGGGACACGGCCCGCGTCCCTCGCGGCAGCTCCACGACGGAGGCCGCCAGATCCATGTTCCCGTGCCGCTTGGACCGGTACTGCCACATTCGGCCCGCCGCGTCGAACCGCCAGATACGGATCCCCTGCGTGCGCGCCATTCGTCCCCCTCTGGACAGGTTTGGCCGGTCGCGAGCCAAGGAGAATCGTTATAGCTACGGATCAGACCTGCGGCAAGAAGAACCGCGGGGGTGGCTGCTGGTGCTTTGGGCGGGTGCGGCGGCTAGAACCTCCCCCTCGCCCGGACCCAGAACGACGAAAGGCTCAGGCTCGGTGCCAGCCGCCATTCCACCTGGTCTCCCAGACCGACGGGAATCACCTCGGACTCGTGCATGTGCCGGTCACCCAGAGGGTCGGCGCCCAATCGGATGGCTCCCCCGTGACCGATCATGGCCGTCGGCAGGGTGAAGGTCCTGC
>JARRLD010000263.1:0-3571 GCA_037387345.1 Gemmatimonadota bacterium | reverse complement strand
CGCTCCCCCGTCGACACGGATCCGAGCGGGATCCGTGTCGTGCCGCGCAGCAGGTAGATGCGCATGTCCTGCACGTGACTGTTGGTGACGGTGAGCAGCACTCCCCCTGGGTCTCCACCATCCAAGGGCCGGTGGGCCCCTAACTGGGAGGATGAGCAGGCGCCCAGGGGGAGGCTCAACGTGACCAGGCACACCGCGAGTCGTGGACCAAGGCCACCGCCATCATGCGGTGAGCCGATCGGAGATCGGGCGGGACGGGCCATGGCGTGACTCGGGAGGGAAGGTCTGGTCCGTTCGGGTTTCTATTCTTGGGTTACGGACACAGCTGCGCATTATTGCGCACCGGGTTCCGGGAGCCCTCGAATCCGGGGCGGCGGTCCTGCGGGATCAGGCCCATCGGCCGCTCCACGAGGCGGCTCGACTGCAGGCGGCGCCATTCTTCCGCGCGGTTGTGCGCGCATTTCGCTCGCCGTGCGCGCTATCGCGCAACAATCAGGTCCGGTTCGTTTACACATATGAACAGGCCGCCAAAAAGCCCGCCTCTCCATCGCTGACAGACTTCGGATCCATGTGCAGACTGCTCCTTCTCGCGAGAAGCGCATCAGGACGCGAACCCGACGATTTCGAATCGCCGGGTCCACGTCGTGCAGGCAGTCTCCGTGGTCCGGTTGTCCCTGCCCTTCCGAGAGAGCCGGTCGCCGGCGTTTCCAGCCTTTCGGGGAAGTCGACAGGGAGGCCGGTCTGATGACCGGGGCCGCGGCGTCTGGAGCGGATGAGCCCCGTGGGCGTGTCCCCCGGCTGCTTCGGGATCTTCTGGCCGCCGAGAGCGCCGAGGGACGCAACCGTGCGTGGGACCGCTTCGTACGCAAGCACAGCCGAATCCTTTTGAAGGTGGCGTTCGAGACGAAGGTCGGGTACGACGGAGCGATGGATCGCTACGCGATCATCCTGGAGGGCCTACGAGCGGACGATTTCCGACGCTTGAGACAGTATCGGCCCGATGGCACCACGCGATTCACTACCTGGCTCGTGGTCGTGGCGCGGCGTTTGTGCCTCGATCACCATCGAAGGGTGTATGGACGTCCCAGGCGAGCAGACGACCGCACCTCGAAGGAGCATGAAGTACGGCGCAGGCTGGTGGACTTCGTCGCAGAGGAGATCGATCTGGAGACGCTGACGACCCGTGACGAGCAGGGAACCGACGCCGGCGTGCGTAGGCGAGAGCTGACCGAGGCCCTCGAGGCATCCCTCGAGACCCTCGACCCTGAGGATCGTCTGATGCTCCGCCTACGCTTCGAGCACGAGACGTTGCCGAGCAGGGCGGCGCGAGACGTGTCGAGGTTCACGCTTCTCGAACGGCGCTGACCTCGTCCATCAGCGGCGAGGACACTCCTCAGACCTTCATGATCTTCGTGTACTCCGCGCCCACGGCGCCCCGGAGGCATTCCTGGCTGGCGAGAAACTCCGCCGCCAGCGCGGCCTGGACCTCCAGTGCCTCGTCGAGGGCGACGTTCCCAGCCGCCCGGACGCACTCCAGGATCGCGGCCCGGGCCACCTCCATGCCGGGGCTGTCGGCCTCGGGGAGATCCTCCGGCAGGGCGATGTCGCCGAGGGCTCCTGTGGCCAGGGGCCGGCGCTCGATCCCCCGCGGGGCACCGGACGCCAGGCTCCAGGCCGTGCGCACCGCCTCTTCCAGGGGCCCGGCGTAGTCGATGAGCCAGCCGACTGCGTCCACGGCCTTCACCGGGCGGCCGGTGAGGAGCATGTCCACGATTCTGGGCCATGCCTCCGCAGGTGCCCGCCGAAGGGCCCAGTGGCACCCCTCCATGCCCGGCACCACGGGGAGGGTCACCTCGGGGAATCCGAACCGGGTGTCCTCCAACGCGATCACGTGGTGGCAGTGCATGAGGAGCTCCAGCATGCCGCCCAGGCAGCGCTTGCCAGGCACCATGGCCACCGAAGCCTCGAAATCGTCGTGGAGTCGACGGGCCGTCGTCGACCACCCACGGGTGATGGCCCTGCCGGCCTCGACGTTCTCCAGGGCCGGATAGAAGTCGCCGGTGTCGGCGCCCACCATCTGCGTCGAGATGTGGAAGTCGCCGGTGACGATGACGCGCTCGATTCCTTCGACCTTCAGCCAGTCCAGGGCCCGGTTGAGCTCGCCGTCCACATCCCAGCTGTAGCTCTCGCGACCCAGGGTGACGACCCCGACCTCGCCGTTGTGCTCTGCGTTGACGTACAGCTGTTGCCAGGGGGCCGTGTCCATGTCGTCGAAGGCTTCCGGGTGCCAGGCGCTCTTCGCCGCTTCCGGATGGAGGGCGTGGTACGCCTCCACCGTGGAGACGACCCGCTCCCGCCCATCCGCGCGGGCCATGGCGACGATGCCCTTGCGGAACTGGGCGCACAATTCGCCGATGGCGTTCATGTGGGTGAGGTGTGCCCGCCTCTCGTGGAGCATCAGAGAGGCCATCTGGTACAGAGGCCCGAGAATCCAGGTCTCGAACTCCGCCCGCTCCGCGACGTCGAGCTTCCAATCCACCAGCGGGCGGAAGTGGTTGGGCGGATACCAGTCCTGGCCGGTGTCCTTGCGCTCCACGAGCTCCGGCGTGGGCCTGAACAGCTCTCCGTAGGTCCCGGCCAGGTGGTGCAGGCAGGACCAGGTGAGGAAGTCCGCTCCCTTGGCTCCGATGGCGTCATGGGCCCGGAAGGGATTGGGGCCCACCAGCTGCCGGATGAACTTGTCGATCTTCCAGAAGGGCATGTTGGAGGCCCGGTGGTACCGTAGCCCGGACAGGGTCACCCCGCAGAAGAGGACGTCCAGGATGAAGGACCAGTGGTCGCCCACGGGGAGCGGGATGAGTCCCAGCGCCCAGAGCAGCCTGGTCATGTCGGAGGGCTCGTCCTCCACGATCTCCCACACCTTGTTGATCTCGTGGGGGAACGCCGGGTGGGCGATGCCGACCCCCAGCTCGCTGGCGGGAAAGCCCGAGGTCACCGAGCGGATCTCGATGTCCGGATAGCGGGCCCGGAAGATCTCGTAGTGCGCCCTCTTGATCTCCAGGATCTCCGGGATGGCCTCGAGCAGGAAGCGGGGCTTCAGGACGTCCAGCTCGGAGGGCAGGGTCTTCCCGTCGTAGGTGAGGCGGATCACGTTGGCCATGATGCGCTCCGCTCCCGTCCGCCCGAACGCCCGCACCAGGCCCGGATACTGAGCTCCGATCCCGTCGGGTGCGCCGGGGAAGTCCAGGGCCACCACGGGCACTCCGAGCTCCACCAGGCGAGAGCCCAGCTGCATGGTCTTGCCCGCTCCGACGATTCCGTTGGCCCCGGAGATGACCAGGCAGCCCCGGTCTCCTTCCGGACCGAAGATCCGGTCCACCAGCGTCTTGGGGTCCACCGGGAGCGCTCCGGTCTCGAAAATGTCCAGCACGCCTCCCAGCCCGAGGGTCGCCAGGGTGGGCCGGCGCATGCTCTTCACTGCCGTCGTGGTCGTCATGGTCGGCGTTCCTCTACGAAACCTGGAAAAGGGCCGCGATGCCGACGTCGCCGGCAGCGCATCCGAAGACGAGAA
>JARRLD010000262.1:0-10890 GCA_037387345.1 Gemmatimonadota bacterium | reverse complement strand
GCCCCGAGGCTCCGGTGATGGCCACGGTGAGCCTCGGCCGGTCGGCGTGGGACGCGTGTCGGGCCAGGTCCTGGGCGAGGCGGCGGTATCGGAAGGCGAACAACCGATCGAGCTCCTTCTCGATGAGGCCCGGCGCCACGGGGAGCCCCAGGGGCACTCCGAGCTCGATCTCGTCTCGGAGGACGCACCCGCCCCCCTCCCGGGGCCCGAACCGGTGGACGTGGGTCCACGACTTGAGGGGGCCGGACACCTGCTCGTCCCGGAACTGTCTGTTCTCCTCGAAGTCCCGGTGCCGTAGCTCCCATCGGAAGCTGGCTGGACCCTGGTGTACGCGGAGGACCACGCGGGCTCCGTCCCGGATCCCTCCCTCCTTCTTCTCCACGGTGACTTCCCCCCACGGGGGGGTGAGACGCTCGAGGGCGCCCGGCCGCTCGTGCCAGGCGAACGTCTCTTCGACGGAGTGGTCAGGCAGCTCCGTTCCGTAGGTCAAACGCATCGTGCTTCCTTCGGCATTGCAGGGTTTGCCCCCGATACCCCCGGATCCGGAGGAGGTCCCGTCACTCAGACGGAGAGGCTCGGCTGGGAACCCCAGCGGGCCAGATACCCCTCGAGATCGAGCTTCCTGCGGGCGGATTGCGAGGTCATGGTCCGGACCTTTCCGTACACGGGACGCTCCGGCCAACCCCGATCGAAGCGTCCCAACGTCCAGAAGATACCCGAGTAGGAGTTGGGGTCACGCCCGTCGAGGGCATACCGGTTGTTCAGCTCGATCATCACGTCCAGGGCCTCCCGCGGATGCCGGGTCCACTCGAGGATCTTCTTGCCCCACAGCATCCTCAGGTAATTGTGGATGGTTCCGTCCACGAGCAGCTCACGCTGGGCCGCGTTCCACAGGTCGTCGTGGGTGCGGCCTGCCGCGAGCTCTTCGAGGTCGTAGACGTAGGGCCGGGGATCCGTCGCGTGCTCCTCCAGGGTGGCGCGGGCCCATTCCGGCAGGGACTCGTAGCGGTTGTACCCGGGGACGTGATGGCAGTGGACGAATCCGAGCTCCCGCCACGTGACCAGCTGATCCAGAAACGCCTCGGCCGGGCGACCCATGCCCCACCACCCGTGACGCTTCCCGTCCGCCTGGGCGCCCAGCCTGGCCGGGCTCCACTCCTCCCTCCTCGCCAGCGCGTCGAACACCTCGTGGGCGGACAGGTGGCCCCAGTGCAGATAGGGGGACAGGCCGGACGCCGCCTCGGCGTCAGGATGGTTGCGCTCCTCGGCGTACCGGTGGATGCGCTCGTCCAGGAAGCGGGCCAGGCGCCGCCGGGCGGCAGCCGTGCCTCCCCGGGTGCCGGCCGGCGGGATGGTGTGGTCCACGGGGAGCCGCGCCAGGGCATCGGATTCGGCCCGGAGCATCGCAGCCGGCGCCGCGGGCCACCGGCTCAGGACGTCTTCCGGTAGCGGAGGGGCCGGTCTGAGCCCGCTGCCATCGAGCGGGTCGGGTGACGGCATCTCCAGAAGGTGGGAGCCCAGCCGCTTCTGCAGAAACCGACGGAAGTGAACCGCGGCCGTGAAGGGACCCGTCGTGACCGACAGGGGCAACAGGCCGTTCGCGTCCACGGCTTCCAGACGGACGTCCAGCTTCTCCCCCGCCGCCGCCAGCATGCGTGGGAGGAAAAACGCCGGAAAGAGGTCCGTCACCACCAGCGCAGCGCGCCGGGACAACGCCTCCAGAAGGCCCTTGCCGGCCCCGTGCATGGGCTCCACGAACGGGTGGTAGGCCACCGGGCCGCCCCTCAACCGCTCGGCGTGTTCGTGCATGCCCTGGAGGGCGAAGGCATGGAGGCGGTCCGAGGCCCACGGATAGTCGCCGCGCAGGGCCTCCAGGATCACGAGCGGGAGCCCGAGCTCGACCGCCCGGGAGACCGCCCGGTCGAGGGCGAAGTTCCATCCGAGGCGCCGATGGGCCACCATCCAATACAGGACGAAGGCCCGGTCCGGCCGCACGGGCGCCCGGTTGAGACCATGGATGCGCGGCGAGGAGGCGTGGGTCATGGGGCCGCGACGTCAGAGTCCGCCATTCGGCTCGGCCTGCAGGGTGAACAGGGATTCCAGGGCCTCTCTGAGCTCCCGGGCCATGCCCTGTCCCTTGGGGATCACCCCCGAGGCCTTCTCGGCCAGCTCGGCCCGCTCCCGCTCCGTCAGGGGACCCTCGGCGAGCACGAGAACGGGAAGGCCGGAGTAGCTGGGGTTGGTCCGGAGGCGGGAGAGGAAGGCCAGGCCGTCCATGACGGGCATGCCCATGTCCAGGAGGACCGCATCGGGGGCCTCTCGCCGAACTGCCTCGAGTCCCGCCTGTCCGTTGTCGGCCACCACCACGTCGAGCCCCGCCCTGCCCAGATAGTCGGCGAGGAGGTCCCGGATCTCCTCCTCGTCATCGACAACCAGGACCCGACCCACGCTCTTGCGGATGAGATGGCGCCACAGCACCCCCAGGAGGTCCTCCCGCTCCACGGGCTTGGTGAGCAGATCCACCGCGCCGAAGAGCCGACCACGTCCCTCTCCGGCCACGATGCTTACCACCACCACCGGGATGTGGCGGGTCCCTGGATCGCTCTTCAGCTGCTTCAGGACCTCCCAGCCCGTGACCTCCGGCATCATGAGGTCGAGGGTGATGAGGTCCGGTCGGGACTCCCGCGCCAGGACCAGCCCCTCCTGCCCCCCACGCGCCGTGTCCACGTGGCAGCCGAAGTCCTCCAGGTAGTGCGTCATGAGCTCACGGGAGTCCTTCTCATCATCGATGACGAGTACCCGGAAGCTCCGCAGGCGCCGGTGAAATGCCGGCCCGGACAGGCCTTCTCCCGCGCTCGTCGCGGATACGTCCGCCACCTCGGTAGCCGCCTCGGCCTCCACCTCGAAAGGGACAACGCGAGGGGTCTGGGCCTGCCCCTGACGCCTCGGTCGCTCCCCCATGACGATGGTGAAGGTCGACCCGCTTCCCGGGGTCGATTCGACGATGAGATCGTAGCCCATGAGCAGGCAGAGGGATCGGGAGATGGTAAGCCCGAGCCCGGTGCCGCCGTACTTCCGCGCAGTCCCCGCCTCGGCCTGCTGAAACGCCTCGAAGATGGCCTCCAGGCGATCCTCCGAGATCCCGATTCCCGTGTCCTCGACGGCGACGGCCACCGGGGTGGCCCCTTCCGAGCCCGCGTCGACACGCACCGTGACCGACCCCTGCTGCGTGAACTTCAGGGCGTTCCCCACCAGGTTGATGATGACCTGCTTCAGCTTGGCCGGGTCGGTGTCGATCGGGGTCAGACCCTCGGGGACCTCGGCCACCAGCTGGACGTTGCCTTCTTTCGCCCTGGCCTGCCCCTCCAGCTGCTGTACGGTCTCGACGACGAGCCGTCCCAGATCCACGGATTCCGTGACGGCCTCCATCCGCCCGGCCTCGATCTTGGCCAGGTCCAGGACCTCGTTGATGAGCTCCAGCAGGTGCTTCCCGTTGGCCAGCACACGTTGCAGGAAGCCGATCTCCTTATCGTCGAGATGTGCGTCCTTGTTCTTCAGCAGGATGTTGGTGAAGCCGATGACCGAGTTCAGGGGGGTGCGGAGCTCGTGGCTCATGCTGGCCAGGAAGTCGCTCTTGGCCTTGTTCGCTGCCTCCGCCTCATCCTTGGCCACCCGCAGCGCCTCCTCCGCCCGCACACGAGGCGTGACGTCCTTGCCGAAGAGGACGGCCCCGGTGATGCCGTCGTCGCCCTGGATGGGGTTCGCGTACAGCTCGAAGTACCGGAGCTGCCCATCCACCTCGTCCGTCCGCAGGGCGACGTGGCGGTCGCCTTGCAGCACCCTGCGGTACACGGCGGCGTACCAGTCCACGTCTCCCGCCACGAACACGTCGAAGGGGAGGTGACCCACCGCGGGCTCCCGTCCCGTGCGTGCCTCCATGGCCAGGGAGAAGGCCGAGTTGAAGGTGATGAGGCGGTGGTCACGGTCCACCGACCAGATGGCGTCGCCCGTGTTCTCCACCAGGGCCGTCAGATTGGCCTGGGAGTCCGCCAGCTGCCGCTCGGCAATGCGCTGCTCGGTCACGTCCCGGAAGATCCCCTGGGTCGCGGCCGGCTTGCCGCCCACGTGCTGCGCCGCCACGCTGCCCGAGAGGATCACCACGCGCCCGTTGGCCGCCACGAACTCGACGTTGAACCGTCGGGAGGGCTGCCCCCTGAGGACGCGATCGAACTCCGATCTCACGGTGTCCACGTGCGCCGGGTGGACGATCTGCAGGAGGTTCAGCTCCGTGAGCTGCTCGTCGGTGTAGCCGAGGGTCTGCTTCCACACACCGTTGACGTACAGGATCGTGCCATCGAGTGCCACGCTCTGGATGAGGTCATTGGCGTTGTCCAGGAAGTCCTGGAGCTGGGTGCGACCTTCCTTCACCGCCTCCTCGGTCTTGGCTCGCACCTCGATCTCCCGCCCCAGCGCCTCATTGGCCGCGGTAAGGGCGCCCAGGACCTCTCCCTCTCGACGGAAGGTCTGGTACACGCTGATCAGCAGGCCGGTGAGCATGGCACCGTAGCTGGTGAGCTTCAGCAGGTGGGCCGCGTCGAACATGCCGTCGAAGCGCGCCGTGGAGCGGGCCATGAACGCCACGTGCAGCATGGTCGCGATGACCAGGGAGATCATGAGCCAATGCTCGAAGTCGTCCCTCCGCCATGCTCCCTTGGCCAGGTACCCCAGGAACGCGAGCAGGAAGAGGATGCCGGGAAGGAACTCGGCGGGCCTCGACATCCACAGCACGGGCACGTGGGCATCGGTGAGAGGGACCCACTCGAAGAAGAGCAGGTTGAGGAGCGTCAGCGTGACGGCCGTCAGATAGACGGATCCCTCGTGCACGGATTCGCCCTCACGCTCCTGTCTCCAGGCCAGGAGGCTGGCGAAGAGGAAGAGGGACAGGAAGACGCGCTCGGCGGTCCAGGTCCACGCGAAGAGGTTCTCAGCCTCCGGGCTCCCCGCCGCGAGGAGGAAGTCGCTGGTCAGGAGGGCGTGGTTCAGGTCGAGCACGCCCGCTCCCACGAACCCCGTTCCGATGAACAGGAAGGTCGCCTGCTTCCGGCTGTAGAAGCGGACCAGGGCCAGGCCCCCCACGATGAGGGCCACGATGGTCGCCAGCGTCTCGAGGAGGGTATGGAGGGCAGCCGAGCTGGTCCACGGCGTGTTCCAGAGGAGGGCCGATCCCAGGCCGATGATGCCCAGGAGGCTCCAGTACACGATGACCCGCTCCCGGCCCAGATCGGGCCCGGCGAGCTGTTCTTCGACAGCCCTCACCGCCTCGATGGTCCTTCGCCGCGGGTCCGATTCGGCGGGCAGCGGGCCGGAAGGGTGCTCCGGACTCAGGCGGTGGGGCTCAGGCACCGTCGTATGGCGTCGAAAAGGACCGACTCATCGAGAATCGGCTTGGTCACGTAGTCGTTGAACCCCATGGCCAGGTACTTCTCCCTGTCTCCGGACATGGCGTGGGCCGTGAGGGCGACCACCGGAAGCGAGGCCAGATCGGGCTGCTGCCGAATCCATTCCAGCACCTCGGTACCATCCATCTCCGGCAGGGAGATGTCCAGCAGCACGAGGTCGGGAGGGTCCCGCGAGAGCCCTTCGATGGCCTCCACCCCCGTCTCGTACTCCGAGATCTCGTACAGATCCTCCAGAAGCGTGTTGACGAGCAGTCTGTTGTCCGGATTGTCCTCGACGACCGCGATCTTCGCGCTCATTCCGCGTCTCCTTTCGCTACCGCTTACAGAGCCCGGATCGCCTGGGCGTAGGCCTCTTCCAGCTCCGGAAGCCTGCCCCGGAGGCCGTCGAGCCGAATTCCGTGGACAGAAGGCTGACCTGCATCGCACCGACGTTCGCGGCGGTTGACTTGAGTGAATGGGCGCCGCGCTCGACCTCCTCGGCGTCGCTTCCCACCACACCGTTGCGGATCTGATCCATCCGCTGCGGAGCGTTGGCGAGAAAGAGGTGGAGGATTTCTTTCAGCAGCTTCTCACCCCCCCAGGCACGGAGTCGTTCCAGGGCTGCGGGGTCCACGGGCTCGGAATCGGTCATGCGTGTCTCGTTCGCGTGGGCTGCGGCCGCCACGCCGCAGCGTGACCGCCTGAGTCAGAGTCTAGTCGTGGCGCATGCGGCCAGCAATCGACCTCCTGCGGCGTGGGGACCGTGTCGCCGGGGATCAGGACGGCACGGCGGCCCTCAACGCCCGCACCCCTTCGGCGCTCCCGCCGGGGTGTCCGTAGACGGAGGAGCCGGCCACGAGGACCGAGGCGCCGGCTTCGACCACGAGCCGGGCGTTGCTCTCCTCGATGCCGCCGTCCACCTCCAGGTCGGCTGCCGATCCGAGGCCGTCCAGGAGCTCGCGAGCGCGTCGGATCTTGTCGGTGCTGCCCGTGATATAGGACTGTCCACCGAATCCGGGATTGACCGACATGATCAGGAGCACGTCCACCGAACCCAGGACTTCCCTCACCGATTCGAGGGGAGTCGCCGGATTCAAGGCAACCCCGGGACGCACGCCGAGCTCCCGGATCCTCTGGACCGTGCGGTGCAGGTGGGAACACGCCTCCTGGTGGACCGTCAGCCCGTCGGCTCCCGCCTCGACGAACGCCTCGAGGTAGCGGTCGGGGTCACGGATCATGAGGTGCACGTCCAGCGGCAGCGCGGTGGCGGTCCGGGCCGCGCGGACGATGAGGGGCCCGAAGGTGATGTTCGGTACGAAGTGCCCATCCATCACGTCCACGTGGATCCAATCCGCCCCCCCGGACTCCACTCCCCGAATCTCGTCCGAGAGACGGCCGAAATCGCAGGCGAGGATCGACGGGGCGATCCTCATGCCGGCCGCTCCAGGACCCTGACGCCGTCGGGCCCGGCGAGCGCCGCGACGTCGGCCATGCCCAGGAACAGCCCGGTCCCCACGACCCCGGCGCGAGCGCTCAGCTCCGCCTCGAGCCTGTCGGGCTCGACAATCCCCTCGGGAAAGCGACAGTGGAGGATGACGTTGCCGTTGTCGCTCCGGAACGGCGACCCATCCGCTTCCTCGCGCAGACGCACCGATGCGCCTCGGGCCTCGAGAAAGGAGACGTGCCCGCTCCACCCCCAGTCCACGACCTCCACGGGCAGCGGGGACAGGACGCCCAGCCGCGCCACGGCCTTCCCTTCGTCCGCGATGATGACGAACCGGGCGGAGGCCTGAGCGATCATCTTCTCCCTCAGGAGCGCCCCACCCATCCCCTTGATGAGATCCAGGTCGGGCGATACCTCGTCCGCTCCGTCCACCGTCAGGTCCAGCTCCGGGTTCCGAGCCAGCGACGTGAGGGGGATACCCAGGGTGCGGGCCGCCGTCTCGGTACCGACGGACGAGGGGACAGCCACCACGTCCCGGAGCGCGCCCGACGCCAGGGCGTGGCCGAGCAGCTCCAGGAAGTGGGCCACGGTGCTTCCCGATCCCAGGCCGAGCACCATGCCGCTACGGACTTCCTCCATGGCCCGACGCGCCGCCGCGCGCTTCAGGGCCTCCGCGTCGGAGGCTCGTGAGCCTACGGAGATGGAGGGATGCGAGGAGCTCATGGCGTACCCGTCGAGGCCGGCGACGTCGACATTCGGGTTGGGGTGCGTACGGGAGCGGGACGGCCCAAAGGTATCCGCGCGCGGAGGCAGTTTCCAGGGACCCGGAGCGCCTTGACAGAACAGGAGGATCCTGGGAAGCTGGTCCGGCGGACACGCGGACCGTCGATCAGTTCCGTCCTGGAGCGCGATCGTGATCATCGTCACCAAGAAAGGCGTCACCCAGGAGCAGCTGGACCACATCCGGGAACGCGTGGAAGCCGTCGGCCTGCGCACCCACGTATCCCGGGGCGAGGAACGCACGGTGATCGGGTGTATCGGCGACGAGGAGCGGCTCCGTGGCGTCCCTCTGCTCTCCATCCCCGGGGTGGAGACGGTGCACGCGGTGCTGAGGCCCTACAAGCTCGCCTCCCGGGAGTTCGTGGCCCAATCGACCCGGGTGCCGCTGGGTTCAGCCGGTCTCGGAGGGGACGAGCTGATCGTCATCGCGGGCCCCTGCTCCGTGGAAGGAGTCGACATGCTCCGCCAGACGGCCGAGCACGTCCGGAGCCTGGGTGGAAAGGCACTGCGGGGTGGCGCGTTCAAGCCCCGCACCTCGCCGTACTCGTTTCGTGGCCTGGGCGAGGAGGGCCTGGAGATCCTGGCTCGGATCCGCAAGGAGACCGGGCTCCCGGTGGTCACCGAAGTGATGGATACGCGACAGGTGGAGCTGGTGGCGTCCTATGCCGACGTGCTCCAGGTCGGGGCGAGGAACATGCAGAACTTCGCCCTGCTCACCGAGGTGGGGCGCCTGCGCAGGCCCGTGCTCCTGAAGCGCGGCATGTCCGCGACCGTGAAGGATCTCCTGCTGGCCGCCGAATACGTGATGACCCAGGGCAACCCCAACGTGATCCTCTGCGAGAGGGGAATCCGGACCTTCGAGACCGCGACCCGCAACACCTTCGACCTCGCGTCCATCCCCATCCTGAAGGAGGAAACGCATCTGCCGGTGATCGCGGATCCTTCCCACGCCGGGGGACGCAGGTCGCTGGTCGCGCCGCTGTCCTACGCCGCTGTGGCGGCCGGGGTGGACGGGCTCCTGGTGGAGGTGCATCCGGATCCGGAGCGGGCCACGTCGGATGGGGAGCAATCCCTCGACTTCTCCGAGTTCAGCGCGCTCATGGGGGGACTCCACCCGTTCGTCGAGGCGGTCGGAAGAACGATGGCGTCTCCCGAGCCGGAGAGCGGCACCGCCTAGGGAAGCGCTTCCCTAGCGAGCCAGTCGCTCTTCGGCCTCGGCGATCTGCGCGAGAACGGCGCGTCTCGAGGTGCCCCCTTCGGTGTCCCGCGCGTCGACGGAACGCTCCCAGTCGAAGACATCGCCGACGTCGTCGCCGAAGGCCTCGTGCTCCTCCCGGTACGCCTGGGCATCCAGCTCCGTCAGGCCCACGCCCGCGTCCTCCGCCCTGCGGACGAGGCGACCCAGGATCTCATGGCTCTCCCGAAACGGTACTCCCTTCCGCACGAGGTAGTCCGCCAGGTCGGTGGCCAGGAGCTGGGCATCCAGAGACTCCTGAATGCGATCGGGTCTCAGCTGGGCGGTGTCGACCGCGCCGGCGATGGCAGGAAGGACCAGCGCCAGGGTGTCCACGGTGTCGAAGAGCAGCTCCTTGTCCTCCTGGAGATCCCGGTTGTATCCCGTGGGTAGGCCCTTGAGGAGCACCAGAAACGCGGACAGGTTGCCGACCAGTCGGCCCGATTTTCCCCTGGCCAGCTCCGCCACGTCCGGGTTGCGCTTCTGAGGCAGGAGGCTGGAGCCCGTGCTGAAGCCGTCGGAGAGACGGAGGAACCCGAACTCCCGCGAAGAAAACAGGATCACGTCTTCGGCCAGCCGCGAGAGGTGGATGCCCACCATGGAGCCGGCGTAGAGGAAGTCACAGATCCAGTCCCGATCCGAGACCGCGTCCACGCTGTTTTCCGACAGGCGCTCGAAGCCCAGCTCCCGCCGAAGGGCCTCCCGATCGATGGGGAACGGGCATCCGGCGATGGCGCCGGATCCCAGGGGAAGCGACGAGGCGGCGTGCTCCGCGTGCCGGATGCGCTCCACGTCCCTGAGGAGGGGCCATACGTGCCCCAGGGCCCAGTGGGCCGCGCGGATGGGCTGGGCCTGCTGGAGGTGGGTGTAGCCCGGCATGAGGACGTCGATGCCGCGCCGCGCCAACGACAGGAGGCTCCAACCCAGCCGCTGGAGGTGTTCTTCCGTCCTCCGGGCGGCCCCGATCCCGAAGAGCCGGACTCCGGTGCTCGACTGGTCGTTCCTGGAGCGACCCGTGTGGAGCTTGCCCGCGACCTCCCCCACGGCCTCGCGCAGCATGCGCTCCACCACCGAGTGGATGTCTTCCTCGGGCGCGTCCGTGAGGCCCTCCGCCTGGATGCGTGTCCCCACCTGATCGAGACCCCGGCAGAGGGTCTCGACCTCCTCGTCGGTCAGGACCCCCGCCCTCCCGAGCGCCCGAGCCCAGGCGAGGCTCCCCCGGAGATCCTCTCGCCAGAGCCGACCGTCGATGGGGAGGCAGAGGTTCAGGGGGACCATCTCGGGCGCCATCCCCTCCTCGAAGCGTCCACCCCAGAGAGCCCTGGGCCTCGCGTCTTCCGGATCGTTGGGGGTCATGCCCTCGAGGGTCGGGAGGAGTGTCGAGGGGGACCATACCGAGAGGAGGAGGCCACCACAACGTGGCCGGGTCTTGGACTCGCTGCCGTCCAGCCGGACATCGCAGGACGGACGGCCAGGTCACGCCAGACGGCGATCTCCCGACACCCGGAACAACGGGCACACGACCGGCAGTCCGCGGCTTCCTTCTCCGGGATCCACGCCCTGGGCACCGTCCGGAACCCCTGACGGTGGAAGAACGGCTCTCTCAAGGTCATGGCAAAGATCCGGGCGATCCCCATGGTCTCGGCACGCTCCAGGAGGTGATCCACGATCACCGCCCCGATCCCCCTGCCCTGCCAATCCTCATCCACGGCCAGGCTCACCACCTCGGCCAGCTCCCGGGAATAGACCCGAAGTCCCCCGCAGGCCACCACGCATCCGGCGCTATCCATGACCACGAAGCGTGGCAGGGCGCGCAGGACGTCCCGCGGCGTCCTGGGGAGCATCTTCCCGGCGGCGGCGAACCTCTGGATGAGGTCTACGATGGCCGGCACGTCGTCGGCGACGGCGTCCCGCAGGCGGGGGCTCAGGTCGAGGGCGGGGACCGGCGTCACGTCAGGGCCTCCTCGAGGAGCTCCAGTCCGCGGTCGAGCAGC
>JARRLD010000261.1:0-9761 GCA_037387345.1 Gemmatimonadota bacterium | reverse complement strand
CCACCCCCGAGGTGGATCAGTATTGGCTGCGCAGACGCCACCATCCCGTGAGGGAAGGCGTGTGACCGAGAACACCCCCACGGGCAAGGCACGGGCCACGTTATCCCCGACGCTCGGTGCGTTTCTCATCGAGCTTTCCATCGGGGTGCACCGGTACGGGATGTATCCAAAGGGACATCCTGCCTTGGAATCGGTGGCCCGCAACATCGCGCTCCGGCTGGAGGAGCTCCTGAAGACCAGGGCGTCCTTGTCCATCGGGGTGGCAGACCGGCGTCTCGTGGTCGAGGGGACCGTCACGGATCAGGGCCACCCCGTACTCGCGGACCTCGCGCGGAGGTTGCACGACCACCAGCTGGGGGCGGTGTCCTTCCAGCAGGGCGTCACCGAGGAGGAGATCGCCCGGCTGGTCGAGACCCTGGCCGTGGAGGTCGACCGAGGAGGGCAGGCCATCGGCCTTCGACCCCCGGACGAGATTCCCCGGTCGGCACACACCGCCGTCCACCCCCTGGGGTACGGACAGCTCTCGCTCCGGGCCGACGAGGAAGGGGACTTCCGGGGTGCCGATCGGGCCTCGGTCCTGTGGCTGGGGCTCGCGCAGGCGGCCATGGCCTCCGAGGAGGTACTGGCCGAGGCGCCGGACACGGCCACCATCGCCAGGAGCATCCAGGCACGGAGGGGCGAATCGGGGTACGACGAGGTCATCGTCGGCTACCTCCTGCAGCTGTCCGACGAGCTCAAGGGCAGGGGTGGAGGTGACGTTGGCAATCAGGTGGCCGAGCTCGTAAAGAGCCTGGACGGGGAAACCCTGGCCCGGTTGCTTCACCTTGGAGGCAGCGCGCAGCAGCGACGCCGGTTCCTCCTATCCGCGAACGAGGGTCTGGACGTGGTCACCGTGGTGCGGTTACTCGAGGCTGCCGCGACCTCCGGCCGTCAGACCATCTCCACGTCCATGACCCGGATGCTGAACAAGCTCGCGACGCACGCGTCCCGGAGGGGAGGCGGGTCGCGGGCGTCCGCGGACGTGGCTCTGCGCGAGCACGTGGAAGCCCTCATCGACGACTGGGGGCTCGAAGACCCGAACCCGGTGGCCTACACCGGCACGCTGGACGCGATGGCCCGCGCCGCGTCGGTCTTCAAGCTTCACGAAGGGGAGCTGGAGGACATCTCGGGGTCCGCGAGGATCGTCGAGATGGCGCTGGAGCTTGACGCCTACGGGCCCATCGTGAGCCGAGCGGCGACGGACCTCGTCAACCGCGGGGAGGCGGACCTCCTGGTGGGGCGGCTGAACGAGGCGGACGCGGAATCGGTGACCGCGCGCCGGATTCGTGAGGAGGTGACGCACGAGGACGGGATCGAGCTGATGCTGTCGCGAGGTCGCCTGGGACGGCCGATGCTGCGGGTCCTCACAGGCCTCATGGGGGATGAGGCCGCGGAGCGGTTGCTGGACGTCCTGGAGCAGTCGGAGATCAGATCGGTCCGACGGTTGGTCTTCGAGATGCTGGCCGAGCTGGGACCATCCGTCGCCGAAGAGGCAGTCGCTCGCCTCGATGACCCTCGCTGGTTCGTGCAGCGGAACATGCTCGCACTCCTCAAGCGCCTCGACGCCATGCCCTCAGGCTTCGAGCCCCGTCGCTACCTGGAACACGAGGACGGGAGGGTGCGCCTGGAGGCGGTCTCCCTGGCACTGACGCGCAAGGAAGGGCGTGAGCGGACCCTGGTTGCCGCGCTCTCCGACCCGGACGAGCAGGTGGCACGCATCGCTCTCCTCACCCTCCAACGGGACGTGCCCGACTCCGTCCTGCCGACGCTCGTTCGCCGAGTAGTGGCCAACGACGAACGATCGGACGAGATCCGGGCCCTGGGCGCCACCATCGCCAGTCGGATCCGCTCTCCGCTCGCCCTCAACGCGCTCCTGGAGCTGGCCACGGCGGGTAGGACATTCTTCGGCAAGCCGAAGGTCGCGCCCGCATCGCCCATGGTCCTGGCCGCTCTGCGAGGGTTGGCCCGGACCTGGCCGGGTGAAGGAAGCGCCGTCAAGCTCCTGGGGCAGGCGGCCCGCTCGAAGGACCCGCGGGTGCGGGCCGCGGGCGAGGGAGAAGGGCTCGCCGATCCCATGACCGGGGAGGGGTCTTCATGAGCTCCGCCGCCCGATTCCTGAACAGCGCGGCCCAGGCGCTCTCCACAATGTCGCTGTACGAGGACGGACACCCCGCTCGGGACCGGGCGGTGGATCGGGCCTTTGGCGCGCTCTCGGACCTCCAGGACGAGACGCTCCACGTCCAGCTGACCTTCCTGGGTGGCGAGGTGCTGCTGGGCGACCGACCTGTGCGCGAGCTTCGGGACTGGGAGTGGGGCCCCCGGCTCGCCGCAGGAGGCATCCAACGCCTCGAGTTCAGGGAACGGGTGACCCGGGACGACTTCGAGGCCTTCCTCGACGAGGCCTTCGCCCGCCTCACCGGAAATCCGATCCGGACCGCGGAGGTGCGGCAGGGGCGGCCGAGCAATATCCGATACGGGGGCGTGGGCCTCACGCGGGACGACGACCGGTCGGCTTCGGCGGAAATCGAAGAGGAGCTCGAGATCGCCACCCTTTCCTACTCCTTACGCGATGAGATTCAGGGCGTGGAGTGGCTCCACGACGAGCTGAGGGAAGGCCAGAGGCTGCAGCTCCTCGAGGCCGAGGCCCTCGTGCGGTCCCTCTCCGTGGCCATGCACGGTGATCAGGCCTCCTTCATCCCGCTGCTCCGCCTCAAGGAGTACGATCAGTACACCGTCACTCACGCCCTGAACGTCTCGGTCCTCACCATGGCGCTCGCGGAGTTCCTGGGGCTCACGCCAACCGAGGTGCGGGCGTTCGGCATGGCGGGGCTTCTCCACGACCTGGGGAAGGTGAAGGTCCCAACGGACATCCTCAACAAGCCAGGAAAGCTCACCGACGAGGAGCGGGAGGTCATCAACCGTCACCCGGCAGACGGCGCCCGAATGATCCTCGAGACCGAGGAGAATCTGGATCTCGCAGCGGTGGTGGCGTACGAGCACCACATTCATCTGGACGGTGGCGGCTACCCCTCGTTGAGGTTCAGGCGCGACTGCCACCAGGCGAGCAACCTGGTCCACGTCTGCGACGTCTTCGACGCCTTGCGGACGCGTCGCCCGTATAGGGAGGCGTGGCCAGCGGACGAGGCTCTGGCGCTCATCGAAGCGGGCGCCGGCCGGGAGTTCGACCCCGATCTCGCCCGCGCGTTCGTCCAGATGATGCACCGATGGGAGCGGCGCGTGAGCGAGCTCTCCTTCGACCAACCGGAGCTCCCAGCCCACACGGAGGAGTCCCGTCCCGCCGCCCTGCCGCATTCCGAGTCCCCACCGTCACCCGACAGCGCATGGAAAGGTCCCGAGTGAGCGTTCCCCGCTCGGGCACGCTGAAGAAGCTCGAGCCTGGCCCCCTTCGGCGGTGAGCGTCTTCTGAGGGTCCCACTCAGGTAGGGACCGCGCCTACCCTCCGATCCGCTGCCCCGGCGTCCATGGCGCACCGGCGGCCGCGAGCGTGTCCTCGAGCGGGATCAGCCGGGCCTCGATCAGCTCGGCGAGCTCGCCCTCGAGGACCGCGAAATCACGTTGTGCGATCTCGATGTTGCTGCGCTGCGTAGCCGTCGGCGCTTGGCGAGTCGACCAGTGGCCGCTGGTCACGTTGCCAACACGGGCGGAGATGCTCGGCACGCTCGACTCATTCAGCGATCCACGGATCGGGTCACCCTGAAGGCGCAGCGAGAACCCGTCCAGCTCACGACCGAGCTCATCCATGCGCTCGAAGAGCGCCGGGTCCGCCCGCGGCGTCCGCAGGAGCGCTGCGCGCATGTAGCGGAGCCGCTCCCGCACGCGGCCGATCTCCGCGCTGGCGGCGCTCACGCGGCGGGACAGCTCGCTCGTCTCGTGTTGGAATGCCGCGACGGCGACCAGGTCGGTACCCGCGGGGTACGTCGGGACCGGCTTGACCTCGAAGATCTGCGGGTCGCCGACCTCTTCGACCCCGTCGGCAGTCACGAGCACCATCTGAACCGAATACGAGCCCGGCGCGACCCACGGGCCTACGGCATCCGTGACCCAAGGGGGTCTGAACCCGGGAGAGGAGAGGTCGATGGGGTCGGGAGCGGGACGCCTGAGGTCCCACGTCACGCGATGCATGCCGGCGCGCGCGGGCCCTTCGACCCAGCGCACCGGATCCCCGGCGGCGTCGGAGACCTGAAGGAGGACACGCGGTCCGCTCTGGCCGGCCTCGGCGCGTAGCACGTCGTAGCCCGGGAAGGGCACGTCCGCGCCACGCTCGCGCAGCTCGCGCTCGGCCGCCTTGCGCGCATCGCTCGGACTCACGGGTGTTTCGGGCAGGAAATAGGTGAACGTCGCACCGAACGGTGGGTTGGGGGCCACGTACGCCGTGCTGCCCAGGGTCGGCCGACCGCGGGCCTGGTTGGTGAGGTGCGGCACGAACCACCAGGCGTCGCGGACTGGCATGACGCCCCCCGCACCGTCCAGGGCGCCGTTCGCGATCTCGCGGAGCGGGGAATAGTCGTCGAGGATGTAGAAGCCGCGCCCGAACGTGGCGCCCACGATGTCGTCGTCACGGCGGTGCAGCTTCAGGTCCCGGAACGCGATCGTCGGCGCACCGGCCAGCTTGTGCCAATTGGCGCCGCCGTTGGGGCTGAAGTAGAGCCCCCACTCCGCGGCGATCACGAGCAGCTCCGGATTCACATGATCCTGCTGGATGGCCCACACGACGGTGCCGTCGGCCAGGTCGCCCCTGATCGAGGTCCAGCGCTGCCCGTTGTCGTCGCTCCTGAACACGTAGGGGCTGTAGTCGCCGGTCTTGTGCGCGTCCGCGACGGCGAAGACCGTGTTTGGGGCGTGTTGGCTCGCTTCCAGGTCGTTGATGAACGAGCGGTCGGGCACGCCGGGCAGGGCCGCGGCGCGCGCCCACGTCTGGCCGCCGTCGTCGGTGACGTGGATGAGGCCGTCGTCGGACCCGGTATAGAGGAGGTCCTCACGCACCGGACTCTCGGTGATGGCCGTCAGGGTCGCGTACTTGGACATCGCGCCGTTGTCGTGCAGGGCGTCGAGCTCCCAGACGCGGCCCATGTAGGGAAGCTCGTAGCGGTTGGTGTTGGTGGTGAGGTCACCGCTGACGGCCCGCCACGAGTCGCCCCGGTCCTCACTCCTCCACAGGCGCTGGGACGCGAAGTACAGGCGGTCGCTGTCGTGGGGGCTCACCAGGATGGGCGAGTCCCAGTTCCAGCGCTCGGGCGGATCGCCGGGTGCGGGCTGTGGCTGGACCTGGATCGACTCCTCGCTCCGTCGGTCGGTGCGGTACAGGTTCCCCTGCTGCGTCATCAGATAGAGGATGTCCGGGTCGGTGGGATCGACCTGCACGCCGTACCCGTCCGCACCCATGGGGAAGTACCAGTCGGAGTTGCGTACGCCCTCGGTATTGAGCGTCCGCGCCGGCCCCCACAACGTCCCCAGGTCCTGCGCGCCACCCAGGATCTCGTAGAATGGCTCCGAGTTGGAGATCGCGACCTTGTAGAACTGGGACACGGGCATGTTGGAGAAGTGCCGCCAGGTCGTGCCCCGGTCGAACGTCTCGTAGAGGCCGGCGTCGGTGCCCGCGAGCATGTGCTCGGTGTCGTCCGGGTCGATCCAGAGCGCGTGGTTGTCCGAGTGCTTGTCGCGGCCCGTGCCCAGGTTGTCGAACGTGGCGCGTACACCAGATCCGGATCGGCCGGGGTGACCGCTAGGCCGATCTTGCCCATGTCGCCGCTCGGCAGGCCGGTGGTCACCTCGCGCCAGGTCCGGCCGCCGTCCGTGGATTTGTAGATGCCGGAGGAGGGCCCTCCCGCCATGAAGCCCCAGATGTGGCGACGACGCTGATACGCGGCCGCATAGACGACCTCCGGGTTCGACGGGTCGAACTCCAGGTCGGTGACCCCCGTGTCGTCGCTGATGGTGAGAACCGGGAGCCAGGTGGTCCCGCCGTCCGTCGTCATGTACACGCCGCGCTCGCCGCCGGTCGCCCACAGCGGACCTTCGGCCGCGACCAGAACCGTGTTCCCGTCCTCAGGGTGTACGAGGATCTTGCCGATGTGCTCGGTTTGGCCCAGGCCGACGTTCTCCCACGTCCCACCGCCGTCTCGACTCCGGTAGACCCCCGAGCCCCACCCCACGTGGCGGCCGCTGACGTTCTCGCCGGTGCCCACCCACACGACTTCGGGGTTGGCGGGATCGAGCGCCACCGTTCCGATCGAATAGCTGGGCTGGTCGTCGAAGACCGGCGTCCACGTGGTTCCCGCGTTGGTGGTCTTCCACAGACCGCCCGAGCCCACGGCGACGTACCACACGGACCTGTCCGCCGGACTCACTGCGATGTCGGCGATGCGGCCGCCCGCGACGGCCGGGCCGACCTCTCGGAGGGGAAGGGCGGAAAGCGCCTCGGAGACGGTGACCTGGGCAGCGGAGGGGAGTGCGACGAGGAGCGTCGCGGCGGCCGCCATCGTGGCGGCAGATCCACGGGAGCGCATGGCTGTCTTCGCGCCAGCGTCGGCATGGGAGGGAGCCCCGGGCGGTGGTCCGCCTTGCCGGCAGCTTCTTGCCGGTCCTACCGTAGCGCTTGGGACCTGACTCCTCTCTGCCCGGTGGGACGCCCATGAGGGTGCTCGTCACAGGCGCAACGGGCTATATCGGTGGCCGTCTCGTGCCGCGGCTGCTGGAGCGTGGGCATGCGGTCTCCGTGCTCGTGCGGGATCCGGTGCGGGTACTGGAGCGGCCCTGGGCGCGGCACGTCGACATCGTCGGCGGCGATCTCTGCGAGCCGGAGACCCTGGAGGGTGCGTTCCAGGGAATCGACGCGGCCTACTATCTGGTCCACTCCATGTTTGCCGGCCCGGACTTCGACCAGATCGACCTTCAGGCGGCGGTCGGCTTCTGTTCTTCCGTCTCGGTCGGTCACGTCATCTACCTCGGCGGTCTCCTTCCCCGGCGGGCCGGAAGCCGGGACAGAACGGCCTCGAAGCACCTGCTCAGTCGAGCCGAAATCGGACGGATGCTGGCCCGGCGCTTCCCCATCACCGAGCTGCGCGCCGGCCCCATCATAGGATCCGGGTCGGCCTCCTTCGAGCTGATCCGCTACGTGACCGAGCGCTTTCCCGTGGTCCTGGCGCCCCGTTGGGTCCAAAACGAGGTGACGCCCATCGGCATCACGGACGTGCTCCATTTCCTGATCCTTGCGCTGGAGCGCGGCCCCTGCGGCGTGGTGGAGATCGGTACCGACTGCGGCGTGGTGGAGATCGGTACCGAACCCATCTCGGACAAAGAGATGATGCTGCGTTACGCTCGAGCTCGGGGATTGCGGCGACGTGTGGCCACGGTGCCAAGGCTCTTCTCCGTTCGGCTCGGCGCGAGGTTCATCGGCTGGTGGACACCGATTCCCGCGTCTCTGGCGGGTCCCCTGCTCGAAGGGATGGCCGATCCTCTCCGCGCACGGCCCGCCCGCGCCGGTCGCTTCTTCCCGGAGGTGCACCCCATGGTGTACGAGGAGGCCCTGGGACGCGCCCTGGAGACGATCGAGGGACGCGCCGTGGAGACGCGCTGGAGTCGCCCTCGGACCCACGAGGTCGACATCGGCTTCAGGGACGTGGAGGGACTGGTTCGGGACGCACGCAGGACCATGGTCAACGCGAGTCCTGCGGACGTCTTCAGGGTCCTGCAGGGCATGGGCGGCGATCGGGGATGGCCTGCCCTGAACTGGCTGTACCGACTCCATGCGGCCACGGATCGTCTGCTGGGCGGGCCGGGTCTGGGACGCTCGCGGCGTGACCCCGACGACCTCCTCCCGGGGGATCCGCTGGATTACTGGCGCGTCGAGGAGGTGTCCGCTCCCAACATCCTGCGCCTGCACGCTCCGCTCCGGTTTCCCGGCCGGGCATGGATCCAGTGGAAGGTGGAGTCTCTGCACGACCACACGTTCATGACCCAGACGGCCACCTTCGCGCTGAGAGGGCTGCTGGGGACGGCGTTCTGGTACGGACTCCATCCGTTCCACCGGAGGTTCCTCAGCGAGACGCTGGAAGCCATCGCCGAGCAGGCGGCGCAGCTCGAGCACTCGGTCCTGGAGGAGCAGGGCAGGGTGCCACCTCCGGCGGCGCCCAGAGGGATCACCGGCGATCTGCGGGAGTTCCTCTTCCGTCGACCCCCGAGGCCGACGCTCATCGAATTCGCGACCCGGGCGGAGCGGGAGGAATACAGCCTGCGAATCATGCAGAGGCTGGGCATCGACCTGACCTCGTACTCTGTCCTGAACCTGCACAGGATCGGCGTCGAGGCCCCGGCCCGGGACGTCTTCGAGGAGGTGCTGCAGTGGAACGGGCACTCCTCCTGCTGGCCAAATCACATCGCTCGCGTGGAGCTGCCGGATGGGGGAATCGAGCGGATCGAGATTCGGCCCCTGGGGATGAGGCGCATCCCGTTCGGCGCAGGCTCGGGGCTTGGGATGAACGTGGCGCCGCTCTTCCGTCTCGAGGCCATGGAGATCCAACGCTTCCCTGATCAGCTCGGCTCCGACAACGCCCGCTTCCTGCTCCACTCGTGCTCCGGCGGATACCCCATCGGGATCTTCGTCATCTACGTGCGCTCTCCCGTGGCGGACAGGGGCGAGACCGAGCGTACGCAGGTCTTCTTCGCGGTGGGCTTCAACTTCTTCGGGAGCGAGCGTCTCTCCCGTTCCCGCCTGCTCCAGAGGATCTGGGCGGTCGTTCACAATCGGGTGACGGGCAACGTGATGAACCGGTTCAAGCAGGTGTGCGAGTGGCGGTTCCAGAGGGTGCAGGAAGGATGAGGGAAGCCGATTCGGGAGGACGCAGCGTATGAGTCAGACCCCGGAATGGGAAGTCGACGCCTGGAGCCTGGAGAACGACTTCGCCAAGATCGAGCAGCAGTGGGACTACGTGCGAGAGCTCCTCGAGGAACCGGCTCTCTACGGCCTGGGCAATCCCGCTGTCTCCGGGTGGAGCTGTGGAGAGCATGCGGGCCACATCACCTTGGCCTCATACTGGATCGCCGACGAAATCGGGCGGAATCTCCGCGAGCCGGATCGGAACGTCGAAGGTGAGTGGGCGGAAGGGGCTCGGGCGGTCCTCGAGGAGGGTGACATTCCGTTGGGAGCCTGGACATCCCCGGCCGGCGTACACCCGGCTGGCCGACAGAGGGAGGATCTCCTGACCCTTGTGTCGGAAACCCAGACGGTTTGGAGGGGGATGGCGGCCAAGGCGTCCGCGCTCGCCGATTGCCCGGCGCGTTTTCCGCACTTCGCCCTCGGCTACCTCACGAGCACGGAGTGGGTCCGGTTCTGCGCCATCCACACGGCACACCATCTCTCGATTGTACGGAAGATCCGCGCGCGATCGTCCTGATCTTCGTCCAGGAGCTGGAGGCGAAGGATGGCCAGACGAGGCGGGTATGTCTCATCGAGCCTCTTCCCCGCCGCCTTCCTCATCCACCTCGTGCGACGGCCCTTCTTCGCCGGCACGGTAGACCCACACAGGTCGCTCCTGGACCCCCTCCGGCGCCGCCTCGCCTGCCCGCGGAGCCGGCCGGGTCGCATCGTCGATGTGGACCTTGCGTCGACCCGCCACCGACAAGAGTGCAGGGATCATCGACACGACATAGCGGGTCAGGTCGCGCTCCGTGAGCGACGCCGCATCGACGCTGATGGCCCGCAG
>JARRLD010000260.1:0-6009 GCA_037387345.1 Gemmatimonadota bacterium | reverse complement strand
GATGCCGGATGCCAAGAGGCGTCTTGGCGTGAAGACGGCGCGGAGATCCTGTACCGCAGTACGAGTCAGGAGATGGTTGCCGTCCCAATCGAGATGGGTTCGGGGGACACCATCAAGCCTGGCGTGCCCCGAAAGCTTTTTGACCTTCCCGGCATCAAAGACTGGGATGTGACAGGCGACCACCAGCGGATCCTCATCGCGAGAGTGCGGCACGATCAGTTTGTCGCCGCGATTTCCGTCGCGATCCACTGGACGAAAGAGATCGAGTCCCGCTGAACACACTGGGTCGCGCCTGTCGAATCCGGCAACTGCGATTCAAATCAAGGATCGGGATCGAACGGAACGCCCGACATGGCGCCTATGCTTGAAGAGGCCCGGTCAGCTGTCGAGAGGTTGAAGAAGGGGTCGTGAAGAGTCTTGATACGGGGTGTCTTCTTGGTTTGCACACAGGCTCACGTTTAAAGTCATCTCACCGGAAATTGATGTCAGCAAGCGGTTATTGCAGCCACGAAAGCCGTAGCTGTTCGAGAAATGTCGCATCCGGGGGCCCCAGTTACATTCGCCTACCCGTCGCCCTCTAAAGCCCCGACTCCAGCACCGCGAGCCGCGCCTTCGCGTCGTCCACTTCCGGGATAGAGATGTCCGCCTCTCCCCAGTAGTTGAGGAACTGGCGGTAGTGCTCCCTGGCCGCCGCCGTGTCGCCGGCCTTCTCCTCCGCTTTCGAGCGAAGATAGATGCTCATCACGACGTCACAATAGTCCATCCAATAGGGAGCGCCCATCTCCGCCTGGGCCCGCGCATAGGCATCGGCCGCGCCCGCCGCGTCTCCCTTGGCATCGAGGATCTTTCCGCGCAGAATCCACTCCTTGCAGTGGTCCCGGTGAATCGTCGGGTGGCCGAACGCAGCGTCCAGAGACGTCTCCGCTTCCGGCATCTCACCGCGCCATAGATGGACGTAGGCTCCCAGGAGGTCGACCCAATACGCGCCCCAGTTCGAGTTCAATGCCTCGGCCACCGCGCCCAGTCTGGCGCTGACTTCGTCCACCTCGGATTCTCTCCCCGCCATCTGCAGGGCCTGGCCAAGTGCCCGATAGCCGGGGAAGTACTCAGGGACGACGAGCGACGATTCCGCCACCGCGATGGCGCCGTCGACATCTCCCGTGAGTAGACGAATGCTGCTCGTCAGCGCCCGGTAATAGGCGAAGTTCATATCCGTGGTCACCATTTTGCCGGCCTTCTCGTAGTTCTTCGCCGCGGCCCGGAACTGGCCGAAGCACGTTTGCGCATCCGCCCGCAGGGCGATTCCCGTAGTTCGTGCGCTTGCCAGTGTTGCGCCCAGGTCGAGGGCTTTCTCTCTCTCCCCTGCGCCGATCAGGGATCCCAGCAGAGACTCGTCCGCCCCCGTGTACCCTTCCGCTTTCAACTGGTTCGCTCGGGCAATGGCCTCTTGAAATTGTCCGCGTGCGTTGAGGAGGCTCAATTCGGATTGGACCAGGACCGGGTCGTCGGGTGCGACTGCCCGGCACCTGGCGATGGCGCGCTCGACGGCGGGCAAGTCCTCGGCTAGCAAGTACTCCTCGATCAAGTGGTACAGCACGAGCGTGAAGGTGGGGTCGATTTCGAGAACTCGTTCGAAGTAGTCCCTGGCTTTCGCCATGTCGAGGTGACGCGGCGAGTGAACGCACAGCTCACCCAGGAGGTATAAGGCGTCCGGGTTTTCGGTCGTCGTTTCCACGAGTTGGGTCAAGGTCTGGTACGCCGCCTCGTCGTCGCCTGCAAAGTACGCCTCGACCCCCCGGTACAAAGTCTGCCAGTGGCGGGGAAGCCGCTCGACCTGCGGCTCGCCCACCTTCAGTACGACGAGGGCATCCTTCGAAGAAGAAACCCACCAGGTGGCAATGGCCTTCCGGTAGTACGCCATGGCGAAGGTAGGATCCTCACGGATGGCACGATCGAACTGCACGCCGGCCTCCACCCACTCCTGGCGATTGAGCGCGACTTCTCCCAGGGCGTAGTAACGATAGGCCTGGGGGGAATCGGTGAGGATCTCGGTGAGGTCGACGGCCTCGGTCGCCGCCGGCGCTTCCTCCGCCACCAGTCGCGCCCTCACTTCTTCGGCGATACCGCCCGCCAGCGCGAACAGATCATCCTCCGATGCCGCTTCTTTCTTCAGGGACCCCAGCGTGTTCCCGGTCTTCACGTCGGCCAGCTCGGCGGTGAGGAGTAACCGCCCCCCCTTCTGCAGGATCTGTCCCACGAGCATGATCTCGGCCCCGGCCAGGGTGGCCGCCTTCCCGGCCACGGCGGCGTCGAAGGTGCCCTGCGCGTCGCCCCCGGCTTGCTTGAGTGCGGACAGAATCCTCGGCGTGGTGACCACCTTCAGTCCGCCGGTTTCGGCCAGGTCGGTGGTGATGAGCCCCATGAGCATTCGCCCCAGATGGTCGGCGTCGCCGGGGTCGCTGAGATTCTCGAAACCGATGACGCCGATGGCGGCGTTTTCGGCAAGTCGCTCCTCCGCCGTGCGGCCGCCCGTACCCGTTCCAAAGAGCCGTGGTCCCAGGGTGATACCCGCAATCAAGAGCGCGACCACGGCGGCGCCAATTCCCAGCCTGGCGAAACTGATCCGCCCGCTGCGGACGGCACTCCGTCCTTCCAGTTCCCCGGAATCGATCTCCTTCTTCAGCGACTCCATCTCGTTCCTTATATCCAGTGCCGACTGGAAGCGCCGGTCCGGTTCCTTGACCAGACAATGTTGGATGATGCGGTCGAGAGCGCGGGGAAAGAGGCGTTTGGCCTGGGTGACGGGCGGCGGCGTGTCTTTGAGGATCGAGTTCAGAACCGAGATACTGCTATCCCCTTTGAACGGTCGTTGCCCGGTGGCCATCTCGTACAGACAGATGCCGAGCGAAAAGATGTCGCTGCGTTGATCGACGGGATTTCCCTCCGCCTGCTCCGGCGACATATAAGACGCAGTTCCGAGGACCTTGCCCTCTCCGGTGGTTACGGTGTCGCCCATCAACGTGGCTTCCTCGTCGGGCGCTGCGGGCTCGAGCAGTTTGGCCAGGCCGAAGTCCAGGACCTTGACCCGTCCATCTTCGTCGACCATCACGTTGGCCGGTTTGAGATCGCGGTGGGTGATGCCCTTGGCGTGGGCGCCCGCTACGGCATCCACCAGCGGCACGGCGAGTTCGAAGAATTTCTCCAGGGAGAGTCCCGACGGGGGAATCAACACGGAAAGCGTGTTTCCCTCCACGAGCTCCATGGTCAGGAACGGGGTATCGCCCGCCATCTCCACGGAATAAACGGTGACGATATTCGGGTGCTTGAGGGCAGCCACGGTTTGGGCCTCGCGCTCGAAGCGCTTGCGCCGCTCCGGGTCTTTGGCGATATCGGCGGGGAGAATCTTGAGGGCCACGTCCCGGTTCAGCTTGGTGTCCCGGGCACGGTAGACCACTCCCATGCCGCCCGCTCCAAGCTTCTGCTCGATCTCGTAGTGGAGAATGGTTTCCCCGATCATGCGCCCTCCAGGCGGGTTCAAACGGCCAATACGAAATGTGTTGGAGAATAGTACCCGAAGCGAGCGGCGGTGAGAATCTGAAAGAATCGGCCGCACCACGCGGCGGCGGGCGAGGCGCTTCGTGAGTTCGTCGACGGCCGTGAGCCCGACATCCCGCACGGTCGCGTTGAACGAAGGTCCGGCGCTGCTGCACACTCGGATTCGTGGTACCGGAAATTGAGATCAGCAGGCGAGCAAGACGGCCACGAAAGCCGCAGCTGTTCGAGAAATGTCGCATCCGGGGAGCCATTTCTTTCGAGAGCGGAAACGCTCGTTCCACCGGTTAACGCGTCACGCGCTCTGTCTGGCCTCGCGCGGTCGCGCATATCTTTGAGAACTAGAGACTTTTGTGAGCAAACCGATCCGGGAGTGGTTCTGTGTCCCCACGTGTGGGTTGCTCGAGGTGCGGCCAGTGACCGCAGGAAAGCAACTGGCTGACGCAGCCTCGTGAAACCCCGAGGGTTTGCGCCAACTCCTTCCTTGAGGCCACTTGACCGCTGTCGAGCATCGCTTGCCACTCCCTGGCGATGCATATCGGGTTGCGATAAACACGCTTTTGCGGTATCTGCTTCTGTTTGGAAAGATTGAGGAATATCTGCAGAGTTCGTGATACCTTTTGTACCGGGTGATGGGTCCCGCCGTAGCCGTGGGCGAAGGCGGTCCGAGTAGGCAAACTCCAATCAGACGAGTATCCAAGCGCCTCTCCCTCTGATCGCGTCGGGCCCTTGCTACCCGTATAATCGGCCCGGCTTTATTGACGTGGTGTTCACCCTAGGCACCCGTCTCGACCCGTACGAAGTCACCGCGCAGCTTGACGCAGGGGCCCAGTCTCCGCTGAACGTGGCCTACGGCCACAGCTACGGCGGGTCCGCCGTAGCCACGAAAGGACCTGGCGATGATCGGAAGAACGCTGGGGCCGTATGAGGTCCTTTCCAAGCTTGGCGCAGGCGGCATGGGCGAGGTCTATCGAGCCAAGGACACCAAACTCGGGCGCGATGTCGCGCTCAAGGTCCTGCCTGACGCGTTCGCCCAGGACGCGGATCGACTCGCGCGGTTCAGGCGGGAAGCGCAGGTCCTTGCGGCGCTGAACCATCCGAACATTGCCCACATCCACGGCCTCGAAGACAGCGGCGGCACGCACGCCCTCGTCATGGAACTGGTCGAGGGTGCGACCCTGGCAGACCGCATCGCCCAGGGCCCCATTCCCGTCGGTGAAGCCCTGCCGATCGCGAAGCAGATCGCCGAAGCGTTGGAGGCCGCGCACGAGCAGGGCATCATCCATAGGGACCTGAAGCCCGGCAATATCAAGGTCACTCCAGACGGACAGGTCAAGGTCCTCGACTTCGGGCTCGCAAAGGCGCTGGAGTCGCAGGCCGCGGGCTCCGAAAGCCAGGGCCTTTCCATGTCTCCGACACTTACGGCGCAAATGACGACCGCGGGTGTGTTACTGGGCACGGCGGCCTACATGAGCCCGGAGCAGGCCAAAGGAATCGAGGCCGACAGAAGGGCCGACGTCTGGGCCTTCGGGGTCGTACTCTGGGAGATGCTGACGGGTCAGCGTTTGTTTCAGGGCGACTCGGTCTCCGACACGCTGGCCGCAGTGTTGCGGGATGAGATCGACGGTGAGTCCCTGCCGGATACCGTTCCCCAGACAACCCGGGCCTTGTTGGCTCGCTGCCTGGATCGCGATCCGAAGTCACGACTGCGCGACATCGGTGAGGCGAGAGTCGCCCTGGCGACACTCGAGTCGGGAGGCGAGGCCTCGACACTGTTGAGCTCGTTCGGAGCGGTTGCTCCGGCCCAGGTGGAACCGACGCAATCATCGAAACTACCTTGGGTGATGGCTGCCGCTATGGCGATCCTTGCCGCCTTGGTCTTGGGGACCATGTGGCTCCGAGGCCCTGCGGAGGTAGCCGGGCCCGTCATCGAGAGTGCGATTCTGGCACCGGAAGACACCACTCTCGACGTCGGCAATGGGTTGGCTATCTCGCCAGATGGTACCGAGGTGGCCCTGGTCGCCCTGGGAGAGGACGGAGTGCGCCGCCTCTGGGTCCGTCAGCTGGCGAGCTCGACACCCAGACTCCTGGAGGGCACGGACGGAGCCACGTATCCGTTCTGGTCGCCCGATGGCCGAAACCTGGGGTTCATTGGTGGAGGTGATCTCAAGCGAATCGCCTCGACTGGGGGTCCGATCCAAACCCTGGCCCCGGTCAAAGAAGGTAGGGGAGGGGCGTGGACCCCCGACGGGAGAATCGTCTACGCACCGGATTTCAGGGGTGGGCTCTCAGTCGTGCCTGCCGCTGGGGGCGAGTCGATCGAATTGACCGAGGTCGACATGGACCGCGGCGAGACCGCCCACCGATTCCCCGTTCTGCTTCCCGATGGTGAGCACGTGCTGTTCCTTTCGCAAACAGCTGAGGGCGGCAGTCGTTTCGATGACAGCCGAATCGAAG
>JARRLD010000259.1:0-6379 GCA_037387345.1 Gemmatimonadota bacterium | reverse complement strand
GACGACGCAGACGTACACGGTGGACAGCGCGGACGAGGGAGCCTTGATCGTGTTCGAGGTGACGCCGGTGGCCGAGACGGGCGCGACGCCGGGCGCGGCGGTAGAGAGCGCGGCGGTGGGACCGGTGACGGCGCCGCTCCTGGACGTCACCGTCATCGAGCCCGGCACCGTGGACGCCGGTTCCTTCATCGATGTGACCATCACCGGCTCGGGCTTCGCAGCCGGGGTGGGGGTGAGCGTCGAGAACGGCGGCGGCCCGGCGCCCGAGGTGTCGAATGTCGTCCGGCAGGACGCCACCACCATCAAGGCTACGATTACGGCGAAGAGCGGCGGGCCACCCCGTGACCGCTCCTGGGACGTCCGGGTCGTCAACGGGACTGAATGAACGTTCATTCAGTGCCCGAAATACCTCCCGGACGAAGGGTAGAGCAGCTCTCGCACCATGGTCGACGCCGCCCTGCACATCGAGCCGAACAAGGAGGACCGCATCCTGGAAGCTGCGGTCCGCGTGTTCGCCGAGCGCGGCTACCACGGGGGCAGCATGGCGACCGTGGCCCAGGAGGCCGGGGTCGCCGCAGGGACGATCTACCTGTACTTCGAGCGGAAGCAGGATCTGCTGATCACGCTCTTCCGGCGTGATCTGGGCGACTACATCGAGCGGTGCCGCCCGGCCCTGGCCGAGGCCCCCGCGGGCGTGCCCCGACTCCGGCTCCTGGTCGGGCACCACCTGGCCTTCTTCGAGGAGGACCGTGCCCGGGCCAGCGTCTTCCAGATCCACGCCCGGGAGCCCGACCCCATCCTGTCGGAGGGCATTCGCCCGGTGGTGGCCGAATACTTCGACATCATCGGCGACGTCCTTTCCGAGGGCGTCCGGACCGGCGCCTTCGCCGCGGACCTCGACGTGCGACTCGCCCGCCACGTCTTCTTCGGCGCCCTGGACGACGTCGTGACCGGGTGGTTGAAAGCGTCCCGCCCCTACTCCCTCCTTCGTTCGCTCGAGCCGCTCGCGGCGATGCTCGCCCGGGCGTTCGGCGCACCCGTAACCGGAGATCCGTCGTGAAGGATCCTATCGTACCCCAGCGCGTGGACCGGGCCGCGGTGCTCGGCGCAGGCGTCATGGGCGCCGCCATTGCCGCGCATCTGGCCAACGTGGGCATTCCCACGCTCCTCCTGGATCTGCCCGCCGATGATGGCGACGATCGCGACGCCCTGGCCCGTCGCGGCCTGGCGCGGGCGCGGAAGAGCAAGCCGGCCTCCTTCTCGTCCAGCCGGGCGCCGAGCCTGGTCGTGCCGGGGAACTTCGAGGACGACCTCGAAGGCCTTTCCGAGTGCGATTGGATCTGCGAGGCCGTCATCGAGAACCTGGACATCAAGCGCTCGCTCTACGAGAAGGTGGCTCCTCACGTCGCGGAGCACGCGCTGCTGACCTCCAACACCTCCGGGTTGTCGGCGGCGGCCCTGTCCGATGCGTTGCCCGCGGACCTGCGGCCGCGCTTTCTGGTGACCCACTTCTTCAACCCACCCAGGTACCTGAAGCTGCTGGAGCTCGTTCGGGGTCCGGAGACCGACGACGGCGTGCTGGCCTTCTTCGAAGACTTCGGCGAGCGGGTGCTGGGCAAGGGCATCGTGCTGGCGAAGGACACCCCCAACTTCATCGGCAACCGCATCGGTTGCTTCGGCATCTTCCACGCCCTTCAGCTCATGCTCGAGGACGGCTACACCGTGGCGGAGGTCGACAAGCTGCTGGGCCGCGCGGTGGGGCGCCCGAAGAGTGCCACGTTCAGGACCGCCGACCTGGTGGGTCTCGACACCCTGGCGCACGTAGCCGGGAACCTCTACGAGGGGCTCCCTGATGACCCGTACCGGGACATGTTCGACCCGCCGGAGTTCATGAAGCGCATGGTCTCCGAGGGCCTTCTCGGAGAGAAGTCCGGCGCGGGCTTCTACAAGAAGGTGCGGGGCGAGGACGGCCAGAGCGAGATCCTCATGGTGGATCCCGAGACCCTGGAGTACGTTCCGCAGGGCAAGGTGTCGTTCCCGTCCCTGGAGATGGGACGAAACGTCGAGGACCTCCGCGCGCGCCTGCACGGGCTGGTCCGCGCCGACGACCGGGGGGCGACGTTCCTGTGGAGCACGTTGTCGGCCACGCTACGCTACGCCGCGTCGTGCATCCCCGAGATCGCCGACGACGTGGTGAACGTGGACCGGGCCATGCGCTGGGGCTTCGGATGGGACCTCGGCCCCTTCGAGGTCTGGGATGCCATCGGCTTCCCGTGGGCCTGCGAGCGCATGATGGAGGAGGGCCACGGGCTGCCTCCGTTGGCGCGTACCCTGCACGACAGCGGCGCCTCAGGGTTCTATGCGAGGGACGCCGGCGCCACGTCGTTCTTCGACGGCGCAGGCTTCCGACCGGTTCCCACGAAACCCGAGTTCCTGGTGCTCGCGGACCTCAAGGAGGCCGGACGCGTGGTCTTCGAGACCGCGGACGCCTCGCTGGTGGACCTCGGAGACGATGTGGCCTGTCTGGAGTTCCACACCAAGATGAACACCATCGGCCCCGGGATCATCGAGATGATGGAGCGCTCCATCGAGGAGGTGGAGACGAGCTGGAGGGGCCTGGTAATCGGAAATGACCAGGCGCAGTTCTCCGCCGGCGCCAACCTCCTCCTGATCCTCAACGAGATCGACGACGACGGATTCGACGAGGTGGCCTGGATCCTGGAGCGCTTCCAGCGGGCGAACCAGCGCATGCGCTTCTCCCACCGACCCGTCGTGGTCGCGGCCCACGGGGTCACCCTGGCGGGCGGATGCGAGGTCACGTTCGGGGGAGACGCGGTGGTCGCGGCGCTGGAGACATACATCGGTCTGGTCGAGGTGGGTGCCGGCCTGATCCCTGCGGGAGGCGGCTGCAAGGAGTTCATCGTGCGCATCGACGAGCGGGCGCCCCGCGACCCGGGAACCGACCTGTTCCCCTACGTGCGCGCGGCCTTCGAGACCATCGGCATGGGCAAGGTGGCCACCAGCGCCCACGAGGCCGTGGAGCTGGGCCTGTTGCGCGCCACGGACCAGGTCACCGTCAACCGCGACCGGCTGCTCCACGACGCCAAGACGCGGGTGCTCGCCCTGGACACGGCCGGCTACGAGCCCCCCCTCCCACGCACCGACATCCGCGTCATCGGTGAGCCGGGCCTGGCGGCGCTCAGGATCGGCCTGGACCACATGGAGCGTGCGGGCTGGATCAGCCCATACGACCGCGTGGTGGGCGACGCCCTCGCCTGGGTGCTCGCCGGCGGCGAGGTGAGTCCCTCGTCCCGGGTCTCCGAAGATTACCTGCTGGAGCTCGAGAAGGAGGCCTTCCTCCGCCTGTGTGGAAACGTGAAGACGCAGGAGCGCATGGAGCACCTGCTCAAGACGGGCAAGCCCCTGAGGAACTGATCATGGACAACGGAAACCAACCGGTCATCGTCAGCGCCGTCCGTACCGCGGTGGGTCGGGCCTTCAAGGGCACGCTGAGAGAGACCCGCCCCGACGACCTGGCCGCGGCGTGCTTCAACGCGGCCCTGGAGCGAGCGGGCGGATACGACCCGGCGGCGCTGGACGATATCGTGCTCGGCTGCGCGATGCCCGAGGGTCCTCAGGGCCTCAACCTCGCCCGCCTTGCCCAGCTGCGCGCGGGCATCCCCCACGAGGTGCCGGCCGTGACGGTCAACCGCTTCTGCTCGAGCGGCGTGCAGTCCATCGCCATGGCGGCGGACCGCATCGCCACGGGCCAGGCCACGGCGATCCTGGCGGGCGGCGCCGAGTCCATGAGCATGGTGCCCATGTCGGGAGAGCGCTTTCTGCCCAATCCGGTGCTCGTGCGCGATCGGCCGGAGGCGTACATCTCCATGGGCATCACCGCCGAGGAGGTGGCGGAGCGCTTCGACGTGTCCCGGGAGGACCAGGACGCCTTCGCGCTGGAGAGCCATCGGAAGGCCGTCGCCGCCCTGGACGCCGGAACGTTCCGCGACGAGATCGTCCCCGTCGACGTGACCTTCAAGGCGCCGGGCCCCCGGGGCGAGAGCATCGAGACGACCACGACGTTCGACACCGACGAGGGCCCCCGGCGGGACACGAGCCCCGAGGCCCTCGCCAAGCTGAAGCCGGTCTTCAAGCTGAACGGCACCGTGACCGCGGGGAACTCGTCCCAGACCAGCGACGGCGCCGGGGCCGCGCTGGTGATGAGCCGGGCCCGCGCCGAGGAGCTGGGTCTCGAGGTCCTGGCCGTGCTCCGGGGCTATCAGGTGGCGGGCGTGCCTCCGGAGATCATGGGCATCGGCCCGGTGGCCGCCATCCCCAAGGTGCTGGACCGCTGCGGCGTGGCCCGCGACGACGTCGACCTCTTCGAGATCAACGAGGCCTTCGCGTCCCAGGCCGTGTATAGCGTGCGCGAGCTGGGCCTCGACCCGGAGAAGGTCAACGTGCACGGAGGCGCCATCGCGCTGGGCCACCCGCTGGGCGCCACCGGTACCAAGCTCACGGCCACGCTGCTCCACGAGATGCGCCGCCGGGGCGCGCGATACGGCGTGGTCTCCATGTGCATCGGCGGCGGCATGGGTGCCGCGGCCCTCTTCGAACGCCCGTAGCCGGGACAGGAGGTCCCACCATGAGCACGACCCTGGACAGGAAGATCGTCAGCGGGGGGTTCCTGCTTGGCGCCACCGACCCGGCCGACGTCTTCGCCCCGGAGCGCTTCTGGGAGGAGCCGCGCATGCTCGCGGCCGAGGTGGAGAGGTTCGTCCGCGAGCGGGTCCTCCCGCGCTGGGAGGCGCTGGACGACCAGGAGGAGGGCCTCCTGGAGGGGCTGGTCCGGGAGGCGGGCGAGCTCGGCGTCTTCGCCGTGGACGTGCCCGAGGCGCTGGGTGGCCTGGGCGCCACCAAGAAGACCGCCATGCTCGTCGCCGAGAAGATCGGGCTGGGTGGCTCCTTCGCTCCCGCCGTCCTGGTGCAGACCGGGATCGGCGGCCTGCCCATCATCTACTTCGGCACCGAGCAACAGCGTGGCCGCTGGGTGGAGGGCATCGTGAGCGGAGACGTACTCACCGCCTACGGCCTCACCGAGGCCGGGAGCGGCTCCGACGCCCTGGGTGCCCGCTCCACCGCCGTCCTCGACGAGGAGCGGGACGTCTGGGTGCTCAACGGGTCGAAACAGTTCATCACCAACGCCGGCTTCGCGGATCTGTTCATCGTTTTCGCGAAGGTGGACGGGGAGCACTTCACCGCCTTCATCGTGGAGCGGGACGCGCCGGGGTTCACCATCGGGCCGGAAGAGCACAAGCTGGGCCTCAAAGGCTCCTCCACGTGCGCGCTCTCCTTCGACGACACGCCGATTCCCCGGGAGAACGTGCTCGGCGAGATCGGCCGCGGTCACAAGATCGCGTTCAACGTGCTGAACATCGGGCGCCTGAAGCTGAGTCCCGCGGTGCTGGGAGGCGCCAAGATCTCCCTGGCCACGGGGGCGAAGTACGCCAAGGAACGCCGTCAGTTCGGACAGCCCATCGCCGAGTTCCCGCTCGTCCAGCAGAAGCTGGCCGCGGCGTGCGCGCGCACGTACTGCCAGGAGTCCATCGTCTACCGGACTGCCGACGACATCGATCACCTGAGCGAGGCCCTGGCCGGCGAAGACCCGTGCGCCGGGGTGGTGGCGGCGCTCAAGGAGCTGAGCGTCGAGTGCTCCATCAACAAGGTCTACGGCAGCGAGGTCGTGGAGTTCGTCGCCGACGAGATGCTCCAGGTGCACGGAGGCTATGGCTTCGTCGCCGAATATGCCGCGGAGCGCCACTATCGGGACGCCCGCATCAACCGGATCTGGGAGGGCACCTCGGAGATCAACCGGATGATCATCGCCGGCACCTTGATCAAGCGGTCCATGAAGGGCGAGCTCGGGCTGCTCCCAGAGATCCAGCGCCTCACCGACGAGCTTATGAGCCGCTCGCTCCGGCGCGAAGCCCCCGAGGGGCCTTTCGGTGTCGAGCTCCACGCCGTGGAGCAGGCGCGCAAGCAGACCCTCTTCGCCGCCGGCGTCGCCGCCAAGAGGTACCTGGAGGACATCGAGGACGAGCAGGAGGTCCTGGCGTGGATCGCCGATATGGTGATCCAGGTCTACGTCATGGAGTCGGCGGTCCTCCGGGCCGCCAACGTCGCGGAGCTGGTGGGCGAGGACGGTGCACGGGCGCGGCGGGCCGCGGCCCGCATTGCCATCGAGACCGGCATGCCCGTGGTGGAGGCGGCTGCGCGTATGGCGCTCACCGCGAGCAGCGAGGGAGAGGAACGGCGAAGCGTCCTGTCCATGCACCGGAAGCTCACGCGGCGCGAGCCCTTCGACGTCAAGGAGGAGGGA
>JARRLD010000258.1:0-6049 GCA_037387345.1 Gemmatimonadota bacterium | reverse complement strand
TGGGATGGTCCATCCTATACGTGTCCACGCGCTCGTGACATATCCCAGCCACAGCGCCCCACCTCCGTTCGGGAGCTCGCGAGCCACTCATTGGCGACGCATCTCGACACCTGGCCGGAACCGATTCCTTTCCTGGCGGGCTTCTGTCCGCTCCATTGGGAGCATGACCGACAGGATCCCGCGGCATCGACGCTTCTTTCGCCGAGCTCAGGCGTCGGTACGAATTCCGTGTCATGGCGGCGTACGGCGCCGTGGCGTTCGTCGTGCCGCAGGCGGTCGCGTGATCCGCACCACCGCACGGTTGGCGCTCATGACCGTGGCCGCCCCCACGGGCACGCTACGGGCTCAGCCCGACACGAGTGCGTGGAGACTGCGGGTCGGCCCGTCGTTCCAGAGCCACAGCGACCTCCTCGCGTCACCGTTTCGCCAGCACGGCATCGGCCTGGCGCTGGGTCTCGAGTACCGTCGCGGTGGACTCCGAATGGACCTCGCCGGAGACGCCGCCGGCACCTCGTCGGCGCTCCTGGGAGAGGATCGGGGGACGGAGGACGTGTGGAACGGCGGCCTCGCGGTCGCCTACGTCCGGAGCGCGGGCGACGTCCGGGGAGTGACCCTGCGAGCAGGCGGGGGCCTGGCTGCGCTCGCGTTCGTGCGTCGGCACCACTACGGTCCGGCGGCGTCGCGTGACGTCTTCGCCGACGTCGTCGTGCCGCTGTCCCTTGTGGGGGAGGCGGCCACCGACGTGGGTGCGTCCACCGGCCTCCGGAATCGTGCCGAGGCCGGGATCGTCAGCCTGCTGTTCCGGAGTCCGTTCGCGGGCACGAAGACGCAGTCCCTGCCCGAGGCCGGGGTCGCGGCGCCCTGGGATCTGGTGGTCGTCCGTAACCACCTGACCCTGGTGCGCACCCTTTCGGCCAGCCTCCGCCTCACGCTGGAGCACGGGCTCACGATCTACGCGACCGATCGGAGCCGCCGGGTCCGCCTCCTGCGGCAGGACGTATCCGTGGGACTCGAGTGGGTCCCCGGCCGCGACGAGCCGTGAGCCGTCCGACGCTCCGCCTGCGCGGCGTCGCCGGGTGCGCCCTCGTCGCCCTCACTCAGGGGTGCGGCGCCCTGCTCCTGCCCGACGACCCGCCCTCCGATCCGCGCTCGGTGGCCGTGTCCCTGTGGACCGAGGTGGATGAGTACTACCCCTGGTTCGAGCTGAAAGGGGTGGACTGGAACGCGGTGCGCGACAGCACGGTGGCGACCATCGCTCCGCAGATCGGGGAGCGGGAGCTGTTCGACGTGCTCGCCGACATGCTCGAGGTGCTGAGGGACGGTCACGTGAGCCTGATCTCGCCCTACGGACGTCGAACGTGGGACGGGTGGTACGCGAATGACCCCTCCAATTTCGCTCCGGCCGTGGTCGGGCCCTATCTCGGCCAGCCAACGGGGTTCGCAGCGAGCGGCATCGTGTCGTGGGGACGGCTGGCCCCTGGAATCGGCTACATGCTGATCGGGTCCTTCGGAGGTGAGGGAATCGGAGCCAGCGTCGACGCAGCCCTCCGAAGCCTCGGCGCCCTCGACGGCCTCGTGCTGGACATCCGGGACAACGGTGGGGGCTCGGACCTCAACACCGAGGCCGCGGCCGGACGCTTCACGGACCATCGGATCCACTACCGCACGGTCCGGTACAAGAGCGGCCCGGGCCACGAGGACTTCGGGCCCGAGATCCGCGATTACGTCGAGCCCACGGACGGGGAGCGGTTCCTCGGTCCCGTGGTGCTGCTCCAGAACCGCCGGGTCTTCTCGGCGGCCGAGGACTTCGTGCTCGCCATGGGTGAGTTGGCTCAGGTCACGTCGGTGGGTGACACCACCGGGGGCGGAAGTGGCAACCCCATCGGTCGCGAGCTTCCGAACGGATGGCTCGCCACCATCCCCCGCTGGCGACTGTGGACGTCCGACGGGACGATCTTCGAGGGTACGGGTCTGGCACCCAACGAATTCGTGACCGCTCCCGACGACGAGCTCGCCCGGGGCCGCGACGCCATCCTGGAGCGGGCGCTCGCGATCCTGACGGGCGGCTGAGGGAGCGCAAGGTGCCTGGAGTGTGAGCGGTTCCGCGGGGATCGGGAGACGGAGGCCGCTCTCGTCCGTGGCCTCGTGGAGCGACGACGCCGGCTGGGGTCCAAGCGCCCGAATTCGACGCTCCGATTCCGGTGGAGGCGCGGTGCGCGGCGCGGTAGACTGATGTGCTGGGACTGGACGACCCGAACACCCGCCGACCCATGACCTCCATCCTCCGTCAGGCCCTCGCCCGGGGCGAAGCGTACCTGCAGCACGTGGCCGATCTCCCGGTCCAGAGCCTCCCCGACCCCCGGGAGATCCGCGCCCACCTGGAGCGATACGACTTCACGGAGCCAGTGCCGTCCGACGAGCTCGTGGACGACGTGTCCCGGATGCTCGAGGCGTGGGCGGTCCACACCGTCCATCCCCGGTACTTCGGCTACTTCAACCCCACGCCGATGGAGGAGGCGGTGGCGGGGGAGATCCTGGCCGCGGTCCACAATCCCAACCTGGCCGTCTGGTCCCACGGACCCTCCGCGGTGGAGATCGAGCAGCACGTCCTCCGCTGGCTCATCGGGAAGCTGGGGCTCCCGGCCGACACCACCGGGGCCCACTTCACCTCCGGTGGCGCCGAGGCCAATCTCACCGCGACGTTGGCGGCGCTGACCTCCCGGCTACCCGGGTATGGGGATCGGGGCCTGGCGGCCCTCGGCACCCGGCCGACCCTCTATCACTCCGCCGGCGCCCACGATTCCTTCACGAAGATCTGCCACATGACCGGGATGGGCCGGGACGCCCGGCGCGTCGTTCCGGTTGATGCCGACCTGCGCTTGGACGTGGGGGCGCTCCGTGCCCGGATGGAGGCGGATCGGGCAGAGGGCCTCATGCCGGTCATGGCGGTCGCCACGGCGGGGACCACCGCCGCGGGGATCGTCGATCCTCTGGAGGAGGTCGCCGAGGTGTGTCGGGAGCTCGGAGCCTGGTTCCACGTGGACGCGGCGTGGGGCGGGGCCACGGCTCCGTCGATCCGTTCGTCACCTCCGTCCAGTGGTCCCGCCGCTTCATCGGCCTCAAGCTCTTCCTGGCGCTGGCGGCCCGGGGCGCCGAGGGCTACGCGGCCATGATCGAGCACCAGGCCGACCTGGGACACACCATGCGCGCCCGCCTGGAGGGGGCCGGCTGGACCCACGTGTCCCGGACGTCCCTACCTGTCTGCTGCGTGACCCACCCCCGGATCGAGGCAGGTGAGCTCACCGTGGACGAGGTCCTCGCCAGGGTGCTCGCTCGGGGGAGGGTGTGGATCTCCAAGGTGACCCTGGCGGGACGCAGCGCCCTGCGGGCGTGTGTGACCAGCCGCCTGGCCACCCCCGAAGACATCGACGTGCTCGTGGAGGAGCTGGAGAACGGGCTCGCGCGGGGGCTCTGAGCCGCGCGGGCTACATCGCCTGCCTCACGCTGTCCACGACGGCCATGAAGCGGGGCTCGTCCCGAAGGTCGTCGAAGATGGGGTCGACGATGATGTAGGGCGTGTTCGGATCATGGACGGCGAGGGCCCGCTCCAGGTAGTCGAGGGCGCGGGGCCCGTCTCCCGCGCGGGCATACAGAGTGGCGATCTGCCAATTGAGCCTGGCGTCGTTTCGGCTGGCGAACTCGTCCGCCACCGCCCGCAGGGCCGATCGGTATCCCCCCTGCGCATACCCCCGGTCCAGCGCCTGTGCCGCCACCGTATCGGGCCGGACACCCCGAAGGTAGAACGCCCTCCAGATGTCCATGGCCTCGTCGTAACGGCCTTGTAGATGGTAGGTGCTCCGGAAGTTGGAGAGGGAGATGGGATCGTCGGGGGCCCGCTCGAGCACCCGCTGAAAGACCGCCTCGGCCTCGTCGTAGCGCCGAACGAAGTTGAGGAACTGCCCGTAGACTGCCAGGACGAGCGTGTTGTATGGATCCGCCTCCACCGCGCGCTCGGCCTGCTCCACCGCCTCCTCCTTCTTTCCTCGGTACAGGAGGACGTGCGAGAAGTATGCGCGCGTCACCGAGTTGGTGGGATCGCTCTCGAGGGAGGCGCGGAACAGCCGCTCGGCTCCCGCGAAATTCCAATCCGTCCAGGCCGCGAACCCGCCGTCCTGGTCGATGGTGGCGTCGAGCTCGAGCGCCCGCCTGCGTGCCTCGTCTCCGCCGGCGCGGGCCTCTTCGCCCGTGATGAGTCCCATCTGAGCCCGGAGCCCTGGAATCCTGGACAGCCCCCACCAGGCTTCCGCGGAGGTCGAGTCGGAGAGCTCGATGGCCTGCCGGTAGTAGTCCTCGGCGGTGTCGAGGCCCTCACGGGTCAGCTTCTGCCAGTGGAAGCGCGCCTGGAGAAGCGCCTGATAGACCTGTGGGTCGACCTCCTGCGACGTCGTCAGCCGAGCCAGGTCCTCCTCGTCGAGGTGCACACCCATACGTTCGGCTACGGCCTTCGTCGCCCGCCGGTAGAGGTCCAGGATCTTTTGGGGAGGAGCCTCGAATTGCTCGCTCCAGAGGATCTCCTCCGTATCGCCGTCCGCCAGCTCCAGGGTGATGGCGACCTGCCCGGGCTCCAGGCGGGCGCGCCCGGTGATCACCCCGTCGACCCCCAGCTCGTTGGCGATGTCCTTCGTTCGCAGGCGCCCGCCGGCAACCGCCTCGGCCGAGACCCGGCTGGTGACCCGCAGCGTCCTCGACATCTCCAGCACCAGGTCGGCGTACGCCCCCTGGACGAAGTATTCCTGCTCGGGGTCGTTGGCCACGTTCTGGAGCGGGAGCACGGCGATGCGCTCCAGAGCGGGTCCGCCCATCGCGTGCGCCAGCCCCCAGGCGAGGCCCCCGAGCCCGACGACTCCCGCCGCGACAGCCGTATTCCGGAGCAGCGATCGCCACCGCCGCCGTTGTCTGTCTGCTTCCACCGCGGTGAGCGTGCTGGCCTCGCGGAGCCCGCGGACGAAGCTCCCGGCCGTGGCGAACCTCTCGTCCGGATCCACCGCGAGGGAGCGCGCCACCACGGGCTGGAGGGTCGGGGGGAGGTCGTCCCGCTCCCCGGCGATGGACTCGAGCTCCCCGGTGAGCTTCTTGGCCAGGGACGCCATGGGCGTCGACGCTTCGAAGGGATTCCCGCCCGACAGCATCTCGTGAACGAGGCACCCCAGGGCGTAGATGTCGGAGCGCCCATCGACCTCCCCATCGCCGCTCAGCTGCTCGGGGCTCATGTACTGGAAGGTCCCGATCACCATGCCCGTGCGCGTGAGGCGCTCCTTCCCGCCGCTGGCGGACTGGGCGATTCCCAGGTCGGCGACCAGGGCGTGTCCGGCCTGGAACAGGACGTTCTCGGGCTTGATGTCCCGATGGACCCAGCCGCGTTCGTGGGCGTAGTCCAACGCGCCGCCGATCTCCTCGGCGATCCGGAGCGCGTCGGCGAAGGGCAGAGACCCCTCCCGGTCCAGCCGGGCACGCAGCGACTCTCCCTCGACGAACGGCATGACGAAGTACAGCAGGCCGTCGGCGTCGCCCGAATCGTGGAGGGCCAGGATGTTGGGATGGTTCAGGCCGGCGGCGACGTCGATCTCCCTGAGGAACCGCTCCCTGCCCAGGGCCGCGGAGATTTCGGGACGCAGTACCTTCAGCGCCACCTGGCGGTGATGCTTGAGATCCTCGGCCAGGTACACCTGCGCCATCCCACCCTCACCCAGCAGGCGCAGGATGCGATACCGACCCGCGAGACCCTTCTCGAGGCGCTGCTCGATCTCCATAAGTAGAAAGATGGCCTGCCGGAGCCCCGTTTGCACGGATCAAACTTCCCGCGCAAGGCTCCTCGCGGGACAGCATCCGTGGCGCCCTCGTCCGGCTGCGCCCAGGCCTCGCGTCAGGTTCGTACGTCGAGGGGCTGGCTCAGACACCGGTCTGCCAGGAGGTACCTTACTGCTTGCCCAGAACCTGCGTGACTGTTGGCTCGAGACGCGTCATGCCGGCGGCTCGGCCCAGATCCAAC
>JARRLD010000257.1:0-6090 GCA_037387345.1 Gemmatimonadota bacterium | reverse complement strand
CCCACACACCCACGATGAAGTACATGGGGACCAGGGTGAGCTCGAAGAAGACGTAGAAGAGGAACAGGTCGGTGGCAACGAAGACGCCCACCACGCCCGCCTCGAGCAACAGCATGAGCGCGTAGAAGGACCGCTCCCGCTGCTTGATGTAGTTGAAGGACCCGAGGATGGCCATCGCGGAGGTGAACGTGGTCAGCAGCACCATGAACAGGCTGATCCCATCCACACCCAGGGAGTAGCTGACGCCCCAGCTCGCGATCCACGGGACCTGGCTCTCCATCTGCATCCCGCCTGAGGAGGGATCGAAGCTCCACCACAGACCCAGGCTGAGCACGAACACGCCGAGCGACCACCAGAAGGCGATGTGCTTGGCCCGGGCCTCCTCGCTCCACAGGACGAGGCCCATTCCCAGGACGGGGAGCCAGACGAGGGCGTGGAGAGCCCATCCGGGATAACCGATGGATTCCAGGAGCTGAGTCATACCGGACCGTCCATCAGAGAATGACGACGCCCAGGATCACCAGGACGCCGAGGGAGAGGACGAACGCGTACGTGTTCACCGTGCCCGTCTGGAAGAGGCTGCCGAACCATCCGAAGCCCCGGGCCAGATATCCCACCCCGTTGACGGTTCCGTCGATCACTCCGGCGTCGATCACCTTCCAGCAGAAGCGAGACAACCGCAGCACGGGCTGGACGATGACGGCCTCGTAGATCTCGTCCACGTACCACTTGTTGTAGAGGATCTTCGCGAATCCGGTGGGCTCCGCGTCGTCCTTCGCCGCTCTGACCTCCTGACGCCGCAGGAAGTGGGAGGACACGACCACAATGGTCCCGGCCAGGAGGAAGGAGATGAACGCCCACACGACCTCGCCGCCCCCGAAGGGCGCCGTGTGGGACAGCTCGCCGAGGTTGGCTTCCTGGATATGATGTGCCTCGAGGGCGACGGGCTCGAGGAAGTGGTGCAGCCAGTCGGTCATGGGCAGCGCACCCCCGAGGCCCAGCGCCGAGGTCCTGATGGCTTCGGGCACGTTCACCCAGCCACCGAAGAGGGACAGGAAGGCCAGAATGGCGAGGGGAATCCACATGACCGCGGGAGCCTCATGGAGGTGCTTCGCCTCCTGGGCTCCCGTGCGGTTGCCTCCGTGGAAGGTCATCACCATGAGCCTGGTCATGTAGAAGGCCGTGAGCATGGCCGCGGCGAGCGCCACCACCCAGTACAGCGTGTAGAGCCCGGGATACGGCGCGTTCTCGGCACCCCCGAAGGCGGCGACCTGCCAGATGATCTCATCCTTCGAGAAGAACCCGGCAAAGGGCCAGATTCCCGCGATCGCGAGCGTGGCGGCCCACATCACGGCGAACGTGATGGGCATGTGCTTCCGGAGCCCCCCCATGTTCCGCATGTCCTGCGGATCCTCGTGGCTGTCGGTGTGGTGGAACGCGTGATGCATGGAGTGGATCACGGCCCCGGAACCCAGGAAGAGGAGCGCCTTGAAGAACGCGTGGGTCATCAGGTGGAAGATACCCGCGGCGTAGGCCCCCACGCCGACGCCCACGAACATGTACCCGAGCTGCGACACCGTGGAATAGGCCAGGACCTTCTTGATGTCGTACTGCTTCAGGGCGATGGTGGCGGCCACGAGAGCGGTCAGGACGCCGACGCCGGCTACCGTGGCGCTGGCCGCGGGAGAGAGCGCGAACAGCACCGAGGACCGCGCCACCATGTACACGCCCGCAGTGACCATGGTCGCCGCGTGGATGAGCGCCGACACGGGAGTAGGGCCTGCCATGGCGTCGGGAAGCCAGATGTACAGGGGAATCTGCGCGCTCTTCCCCGTCGCGCCCAAAAAGAAGAACAGCGTGATGGCGGTCACGAGCCCACCGCCGTACACCAGGACTTCGGGTGCCGTCTCGAACAGTGGCACGAAGTCGAGGGTGCCGAACGTGGCGAAGAGAAGGAACATCGCCACGAGGAACCCGAAGTCGCCGATACGATTGACGATGAAGGCCTTCTTTCCTGCGTCCGCCTTCTCGCGATCACCGAACCAGTAGCCGATGAGCAGGTAGGAGCAGAGACCCACCCCTTCCCATCCTACGAACATCAGTGGGTAGCTCGAGGCCATGACGAGCACGAGCATGAAGAAGACGAAGAGGTTGAGGTAGGAGAAGTACCTCGGGTAGCCCTCGTCGTCCCTCATGTATCCCACGCTGAATACATGGATGAGGAATGCCACGCCCGTGACCACCATCATCATCACCAACGACAGGGCATCCAGCTGGAGTGCCGCGTCCACGGTGAAGGTGCTCGTGGCCATCCAGGTCCAATAGGACACCACCACCGGCTCTTCCAGGCCCGCGCCGACGGCCCGGGTGAAGTTCACCAGCGTGATGAGGAAGGCCAGGAAGAGGACGCCCGGGCCGATCCAGGAGGGAAGCGTATGCGTGAGGGGGCGGTCGCCCCTGCCTCCGAGCTCGGGCTCGCCACCGGCGCGCACGGTCGCCGCCGACTTCCTGGCGCTGGAAAGAGCCAGGAGACCGTTGAGCACGAATCCGAGCAGGGGGAGGAGCACCACGAGGCCCGGGAAGAAGGGCTCGAACGTCCCTGCTCCCGAGGGGGCTTCCTGTCCTCCCTGCATCAGCACCGCGAGAGAAGCGAGCATGTGGCTACCACTTCAGCAGGTTGAAGTTGTCCACGTTGACCGTCTCGTAGTGGCGGAAGATCGAGATGATGATCGCGAGGCCGACGGCGGCCTCGGCGGCCGCTACGGTCATCACGAAGAAGACGAAGACCTGTCCGTCGATGCCCCACAGTCGGGACATGGCCACCAGCGTCAGGTTCACCGCGTTGAGCTGAAGCTCGATGCACAGGAACATGATGATGGCGTTCCGCCGCACCAGGACGCCGAAGGTCCCGATCACGAACAGGATGGCGCTGAGGATCATGGCCTCGGTGATCATGACACCCGCCTCTTGGCCAGGACGAGGGCACCCACGATGGCCACCAGGAGGAGGATCCCGGTGATCTCGAAGGGCACCAGGTAGTCGGTGAAGAGCGGCTGGGCTATGGCGCCCACGGCACCGTATTCCAACAGCGCCGCATCGATGGCCTGGCCCCCGGGGGTGGTTCCGGCCATGTCCATGCCCGTGGCGCCAAAGCGCCGGGCGAGGACGCCCGCGAGGGCGCCGGTCACCGCGAAGGAGAGCAGAGCAAAAAGCCCGCCCCTGAGGTCCGTCCGGTATTCGTGGCCAAGATTGAGGAGCATGATCACGAACAGGAACAGGACCATGATGGCCCCGGCGTAGACGATGATCTGCACGGCCGCGAGGAAGTGGGCCTCCATCAGGACGAAGATCCCGGCGAGACTCGCCAGGGCCGACACCATGAAGAGCAGGCTGCCCACGGGCGTGCGGGCCATCACCACGCCGAACGCGCCGCCGATGGCCACCGCAGCCAGCATGTAGAAGAGGATTTCCATCGTTACTCGGACCTCGGATCCGAGGGATCCCACAGCAGGGTCGTGGGGTGGTCCTGCTCCATGAGCCGGTCCAGGTCGTAGACGAAGCGGTCCCGGGTGTATTCGGCGTTCTCGAAGTGCTGGCCCACGTGGATGGCCTCGACCGGGCAGACCTCCTGGCACATGCCGCAGAAGATGCACCGGAACTCGTCGATCTCGTAGACGACGGGATATCGGTTCCCGTGGTCGTCCTCCCCGCCCACCAGCCGTATGCAGTTGGCGGGACAGACCGTGGGACACAGCCCACACGCGACGCACTTGGTTCTCCCATCGGCATGGACCTCCATGCGATGCGTGCCCCGCCACCGGGGGCTGAGATCGGTCTGCTCCTCGGGATACTGCTGGGTCAGCTTTGCCGGATTCACCAGGTGCCTGAAGGTGAGCGCCATCCCGCTCAGGGCCGCCCTGAGGTAGGACGTGCGCTCGCGCTCCGGGCGCTTCATGACCTTGACCGTGATTGCCATCGTGTCTCTCGCTCAGTCCCCGGCCGGCATCCGGGCAGGAATGGTCTTGATCTCCGTCCGCTGGCTGGCGCCCGCCGCAGCCCCGGCGATGGTCTTGCCCCGGTCGATGAAGTAGAGGAACACGCCGGTGGCCACGGCGCTCACCGCCGTGAGCGCCATGCCGTACCCGAAGCCCCACGCCACACCGATGTCATCCAGAACGAGGATGGTGCCGGCCATGAGCATGGCGTAGGCCAGGGCGGTGGGAAGCATGACCTTCCATCCCAGGGCCATGACCTGATCGTAGCGGAACCGCGGCACGGTCCACCGCACCCAGATGTAGACCACCAGGAAGAAGCCCGTCTTGAGGGCGAATCCCAGGAAGGTGAGCGCCGTCTTCCACAGGGCCGGTGTGGCGGCCACCACCGTCCCCGGAACACACGCGCCCGCACTTCCCACCGCGAGCTGACACGCCTGGATGAGCTGCCCCTGGTACCAGAAGGCGTCGTCCCAGGCCCCTGGAAGGTCCCACCCCCCGAAGAACAGGGTCGCCATGAGGGCTGAGGCGGTCACCATGTGCGCGTATTCCGCCATGGGATACATGGCGTACTTCATGCCCGAGTATTCGGTGTGGAATCCCGCGACCAGCTCGGACTCCGCTTCGGGCATGTCGAAGGGGAGCCGATTCGTTTCGGCGAAGGCGGAGACCACGAAGAGGATGAAGGCGAGGGAAAGCGGCAGCGCGAACCACACGCCCAGCTGCTGCTGCTGGCTGACCACCTCGGTGAGCGTGACGTTTCCTGCCAGCATGAGGATCGTCACGATGGACAGGCCCAGGGCAACCTCGTAGCTGACCATCTGGGCCGAGGCCCGCATCGCTCCGAGCAGGGCGTATTTGTTGTTGGACGCCCAGCCTCCCAGGACGATGCCGTACACGCCGAGGGAGCTCAGGGCCATGATGTAGAGAATGCCGATCGGCAGGTCCGCCACCACCATGTCGACCACGCCCCATGGTGTATTCAGCGGCGCGGCGAACGGGATTACGGCAAACGTCACCAGGGCGGGAGCCACGGTGATCATCGGACCCATCACGAAGAAGAGCTTGGACGACTTCGCCGGGAGGGTCTCCTCCTTCAGGATGTTCTTCAGCCCGTCGGCGATGGGCTGAAGCAGTCCGAAGGGGCCCACACGGTTGGGGCCGATGCGATCCTGGATCCATGCCGAGATCCGCCGCTCCGCCAAGGTCGTGTACGCCACCACCAGCAGGACTCCCACAAACACCGCCAGGACCTTCGCGGTCATGGCGATGAGGCCGGGAATCCCTGAGATGGGCTGAAGAGCGTCCATCCGGTCAGTCTCCCGTGAGCGAGACGGTCTCGTTGACCACCGCCCCCCGTGTGCCGAGATCGTCGTAGGTGAGTCCCGCGAAGGCCGGGACGTGTCCCGCGAGGCGCTGGAAGGAGTCGGCGGCGGAGCGGGGAGCGGCCTCCTCGGTCAACTCGGCGAGCAGGGCCCCGAGAACGAGCCAGGGGGGCCTCGAGGCACCGGGACCCTCCAGGGCCGGCCAGAAGCGCTGCACCCGACCCTGCAGGTTGGTGAAGGTACCCTCCTGCTCGGCGAAGGTCGTCACCGGCAGCACGAAGTGGGCGGCCTCCGTGGCCGGTCCCCCTCGGGCTCCGAGGTAGACGTACAACGCGGCGTTCCTGCCGAAATCCTCCCCCTGGTCGGCCAGGGCATCGCCCAGAACCAGAATCACCCCGTCGTGGGTGGCCACGGCTTCGAGCCCTCCGCGGCCGTCGTCGCCACCGGCGCGCGTCCCACCCATCAGCTCGATCCCCTTCCCGTTGGGCGCCAGCTCCCGGCGACGGGCCAGCTGGGGAAAGCCCTTCAGGGGAACCTCGTCGTCGGCCATGGCGGAGCGGTACACGATCTCTCCACCGCCCAGCGCGTTCACCAGGGCAACGAACGCGCCGAGGTCCTCGTTGGAGGCGTAGGGGGACGCGACGGCCTTCACGCTGCCTCGGTCCAGCGTCCCTGTACGATCCAGGAGCGCTCTCAGGGCGTCCCTCCAGCCCATGGCCCTCGACCCTCCACCACGGACGAGGGGAGCTTCGAGGCGGTGGCCGTGGTTGATC
>JARRLD010000256.1:0-6098 GCA_037387345.1 Gemmatimonadota bacterium | reverse complement strand
ATCGCTCCCATTCCGACCAACAGCGTCAGCCGCTCGTGACCCCGAGCAGCGGAGAGCAGAATCACCCACACCGGGGACGTGGCGAGGAGGAGGCTCGCGTTTCCGGCCAACGTTCGGTCTATGCCGAAGATGAATGCGAGTTGATACACGACGTTGCCAAGCAGGCCCAGAAGGAGCAGCCGAAGTCGGTCCTCCGGGTCCACGCCTCGACCGCGGAGCTTGCGCATCACGAGCCAAAGGGCCGCCGCTGCGATCGAGAACCGCAAGGCGTTCAGGGCGAGGGGGTCGAGAAAGACGAGCACCGCCTTGACCACCGAGAAGTTCACGCCCCAGATGACGGCCAGTGCGAGCAGGCCGGCCTCGGTGGACGGGTCGCGTGGCGATCGAGTCATGAGCGGTGTGGCATCGGGGCGCGCGCGCCTACACGATGTCGGCCACGAACTCCACCGTGTTGTCTTTTATGTCGCTCTGCTGACCATTCACCTGCTCGATGACTCGGATGACGATGCCGTGGCGGTTCCGGGTCGGATTCGAGAACTCCTTCGACTCTCGAGCGCTGCATCGACGTCCCCGAGCTTCCCACTACGGTAGTGCCAGCTCGAATGACCGGTCCCTGTGGGCAGGGAGGGTCCTCGGGCACCTATAGAGAATGGAGATGGCGACAATAGGCGCCGGGTGAGGCTGTGCGCAAACTTGGCCTCACCTCTCCAAGAAGCCTGTGTCAGTCGCCCTTCAGCACCTCCGTGGGTGCGATGCGCACCGCACGCGCCACGGGCACCAGGGTCGCGATCGCGGCCACCCCGGCGAGGATCGTGGCCGCCGAGACCAACACCAACGGATCCGCCGGGTCGACGCCCACGAGGAGGGACGAGATCACGCCCTGACCTCGGGCACCACGGAAGCGGGATCCCCGGACGGACTCACGATGAGCCATGCGCCCGGGATCGACATACGCTCGAACGGGACGTAGACGGACACCCACCAGGTGGTGCTCGACGAAGCTCTGGTTGACCACCAGGTCCACCTCGTCTTCCGGACCGCCGTCAGGATCTGATGGGTGCCCTCAGTGCTGCCAAACCCCGAACCCGCGCCTCCTCAGCGCCCGGGCGAGAGCCTCCTCCTTCTTCGCCGCCTCCGCGTACGACATCGGATTGAGCTTCTCGTACAGCTCCGGGAGCAGCCGAATCCCGAACTCCCGCACGAACCGGTTGTCCTTGTAGCCCCGCTTGTGGTTCCGGAAGCGCTCCTCGGGCGTGAGCCCCGTCATCCCCACGTAGAAGCACATCCGGCCGTCCCTGTAGGCGGGGTTCGCCTCACGGAACCGCCCGATGGACGTCACCTTCGGGTCCAACTCGACGATGTAGACGTGGTGATGAGGTGCCTTTGTGGCCATGGGATATGAGAACCAGGGGACGCTATCCGTACAACCGCAGCCCCGGCACGTCCCGGAAGTCGGCTTCGTTGAGCGTCCACAGCGGGGCGTCCCAGGCCAGCGCGCAGGCGGCGATCGCCAGGTCGATCTCGCGGCCGCGTGTCCGCGGCAGATCGCGGTATAGGTTCGCCGCCGAGACCGTCTCGTCATGGCCAAAATCGACGATCGACTCCCGAGGCAGCACCGCTTTCTCCAGGGCGATCTCGCTTGGGTCCCGTGGTCCCCGTCGCCACTCGTAGAGCACGAGCGAGGGCACGAGCATGCGGTGGCCATCGGAGATCGCGTCGCGAAATGCAGCTCTCTTCGTCCCCCCCGCTCCGAGCGCCTCGATCAGGACCGAGGTGTCGAGCACGATCATTGGCGCCCCGGGCCCCCACCTCCAGGCCTCGACCGCTCCCCTCTCCCGCCCCTTCGCCGGGCCTCGCCCACCGCCTGCAACTCCGCCTCCACCTCGCTCCGCGGGCGGTCGGGCACACGGGCGGCTGCGTCGTCGAACGCCTTCAGTCGGGCAAGGCGCTCCTCCTCGCTGAGGCGCCCGTACTGCTCCCCATACACGCGCAACGCTTCACGCACGATCTGGCTGCGTGGCATCCCGGTTCGCCCCGCCATCCGATCCAGGTAGGCGACGGATTCTCGATCGAGTACGAAGGTGCGCTTGATCATGGGCCAATATGCCATATGTATGGTAATATGGCAATATGGCGCCAGGGCCGCAGAAGGCGGCGCCTCGAGGCGAGCCCCCTGCGCCTTCCCACCGTCCCGGAGGGCCTCGGATACCCGCTCGCCCCGAGCACCATGGACGACGAGCCCCAGGTAACCGAGCTTTCCCTGGCCCTCCTCCTGTATCTGGGGGCAGAGGCCTCGAGCTGCCGTCCGACGACCGCTCGGTGGACTTCTTCGACCCGTGGACCTACGGAGAAGCATGGAACGGACCCGACTCGCCCGGACGCCCGCCATGGCAGTGGCCGCCCTTGCGACCGTGACCGTGTGTGCCGCCCTGTCGCCGGCAGGGGCAGCCGCCCAGGACGGCCGCCTCCAGGCCCTGCGCCTGGACGACGAGGAGGCCGCGACCTTCCGGCTGGACGGCGTCCTGGGCGAGTCCTTCTGGCAGCGCGCCGAAGCCATCAGCCAGCTTCTCCAGCAGGAGCCCGTCTCCGGCGCGTCTGCCTCGGAGCGCACCGAGATCCGTATCGTCTATGACCACGGGACGCTGTACGTGGGGGTGGTGGCCTTCGACTCGGAGCCGGACCAGGTCGTGGCCCGCATCCTCCAACGCGACCGGATCCTGACCCCCGGCTTCGGCAACGGCGTGGCGCCCGCGGGCGACGACGTGGTGGCCCTGGTGCTGGACCCGTTCCACGACCAGAGGAACGGCGTGATCCTGGCCACGAACCCCAACGGCGCCGAGTTCGACGCGCTCATCACCGACGAGGGCAAGGAGCTCAACATCGATTGGCGGGGCATCTGGGAGGTGGCGGCGCAGCGGACCTCCGAAGGTTGGAGCGCCGAGTTCGCCATCCCGTTCCGGAGCCTGCGCTACCCGGACAGCTCCGGCGAGCGACCGTGGGGCCTGAACGTCTATCGCATGATACGACGGAAGAACGAGCAGGTCCTCTGGCAGTCCTGGAGCCGGGACGGGGGCGGCTTCCACCGCATCAGCCAGGCCGGCGACCTGCTGGGACTCCACGACCTGCCCCGCACCGGGCTCAACGTGGAGGTGAAGCCCTTCGTCCTCGGGGGGCGCACCCAGGCGGTGGGCCCGGACGGCACGCTGGAGGGAGCCGGTGAGCTCGACGCGGGCCTGGACGTGAAGGCCGAGCTCCGCCCGGGCCTGGTCCTGGACCTCACGGCCAACACCGATTTCGCCCAGGTGGAGGTGGACGACCAGCAGGTGAATCTCACCCGCTTCAGCCTCTTCTTTCCGGAGAAGCGGGACTTCTTCCTGGAGAACGCGGGGATCTTCGAGTTCGGTGTGCCCGGCTTCTTCGAGACCCCGCCGTACCTCATGTTCTTCAGCCGTAACATCGGCATTGACCAGGAGGGGGAGGTGCCCATCCTGGGTGGAGGCCGACTAACGGGCCGGGTGGGGGGCCAGACCGTCGGGTTGCTCAGTGTTCGGACGGCGGATGCCCACGGCCGCTCGGGCGAGTCGTTCAACGTCCTGCGCGTGAAGCGGGACGTCGGCCAGTCGGCCTACCTGGGGGCCATGCTCACGGACCGGCGGGGCGAAGACCCCCGGAACACGGTCGTCGGCCTGGATGGCCAGGTCTACGTCCACCCGACCACGGTGCTGTCGGGCTTCCTCACACACAGCTTCACCGAGGGCCCGGGCGGCGACGACCCGGCCTACCAGATCGCCGCCGACTTCACGGGCGACGTGTGGGGCGGCTATTTCCAGTACTTCGCGGTACACCCCGAGGCCACGGCCTCCAGCGGCTTCATCACCCGGACGGACCTCCAGCGCACCCAGCTCGTCGGGCGACGCACCTTCCGGCCGGAGTGGCTGGGCCTGCGCAAGATCGACCTCCGCATTTCCAACCAGTACCAGACTACCACCGGTGGCCGCTTCCAGGACTGGAGCTCGGGCCCCTTCCTGATTGCCGAGTGGAACTCGGGGGACTCCGGTGAGCTCCGGGCCAATCTCGGCGAGACGGAGGTCGACGTGGGCTTTCCCCTGGCGGGCCGGGTGGACGTGCCCGCCGCCCGCTACCAGACCGACAACCTGTCGGTGGGCTTCAACAGCAGCCCCTCCCGGCCGTGGGCCGTGTCGGCGAGCGTCAGCGGGTCCCGCTTCTTCGGAGGTGATCTCCGGAGCGCCGGAGGCAGCCTGACCCTCACCCCCAATCCTTCCTTCGCCTTGACGGCGGGCCTCCGCCGAAGCGATGTGGACCTACCCGGGGGAGGCTTCACGTCGAACATCACCACGCTCCGAGCCAGCTACGCCTTCTCCACCCAGATGACAGTCGACGCCCTGGTCCAGCACAACAGCCTGGACGACGCCCTGGTCACCAACGTGCGCTTCAACTTCATCCACCGCCCCGGGAGTGACCTCTTCCTGGTCTTCACCGAGGAGCGCGGGGTGGACGGCGAGCTGTGGGACCTGGCGGACCGGGGGTTGGTGGCCAAGGTGACGTACCTGATACGGTTCTAGGCCTCGCGGGGAGCAGCCTCCCCGGACCGGCCGACCTGCCCGGGCGCGCCTCACACCCGCGTCACACCCTCGAGCCCCAGGACGAAGTCGGCCCCGAACGCCCTGGACGGCGTATGCACCCCGGGGCCCTGCTCGACGCGTCCCGCGAGGACTCTCTCGATCGCCGCCACCGCGGCCCGTGCCGTGAGCACGTAGCCGTTGGGGGTAAGCAGCTCCACCGTGGACGACGCTCCCGCCAGGTTGCGGGCCTCGGCCCAGACCCGGCTGTAGCCACGGGCCAGCTCGTCCTCGTCGGGCCCGCTCACCATCGCGTCGACCGCCCACCCGGCCAGGTTCCGGGCCAGGGGGAGCTTCATGAGCGCGCCGGCGATCCGCGCCAGCCGCACCATCCGGTCCGGGAGGATCGCGAAGACCCGGATGTCGGGGACGCCGGTGGATCGGTACGCGGTGCTCACGTCGCCCCAGGGGATGGCGGTGCCCCGGCGGTCCCGGTCCGAGAAGGGGATGTTCCTGCGGACCGAGCCCACTGGGATGGGCACGATGCGTCCCCCGCGCCGGACGGCGCTGGCCGACCCCATCCGCTCCACGGCGGTGCGGGCGGTCCCCTTGCTGGGCCCTCCGCTCACGTGGAAGGCCAGGTCCAGCTCCGCCGGGTTCTCCATGGACCTGGCCGCGAGCGCCGCCGCGCAGTCGGTGGGGACAACATCGAATCCCACCGCGGGAACGAAGTGGAGCCCGGCGCTTCGCACCTCGTCGTCCCGGGCCTGGATCCCCTCCAGGACGTCGATCTCCCCGGTAACGTCCAGGTAGTGGCATCCCTCCGCAAAGCAGGCGGCGGTCATGGGTCGCCAGGTGCGCGAGAACGGGCCCGCGGCGTTGAGAACGGCGGCCATGCCGCGCACTCCTTCCCGCGATCCCACCGGATCATCCAGCGAAAAGATACGCGTGCTCAGCCCCAGGTCCCGGGCCAACGACCGTGTCCGTTCGGAGTCACGCCCCGCCAGGACCGGAGCGTGCCCCCGCTCCACGCTGTGGCGGGCGATGAGCTCGCCCGTGAAGCCGTAGGCGCCGTAGAGGAGCCAGGGAGCCCCGGTGGACTCCGGAGGTGTGGCGGACACGGTGGGGTGCTCCTTGGGGCGGGGTGGTTGCACGGCGCGAGGGCGGCCACGGTAATGCCGGTGCCCTGGCGTCAGCAAGCCGAAGGAGCGTCGCGACGGTGGCGCCGGGCGTTCAAGGCAATACCGTGCGCGGGCAGGGCCTGTCGCGCTATTCTCGTGGTATGGAAAACGGGTTCGGGACGCTTGCTCTTCACTTCGCCGCCCCCCTGATCGCGGGTCTGGCGGCTTCTCTCGGCACCACGTTCTGGGCCAGGGGGAAGCGGGGGCAGGCGCGACTTCTCACCATGTCCGGATGGCTCCTGGGCTTGACCTCCCTGGTGGCCGTGCTTGCAGGTGTCGCGGCAGCCTGGTGGCTCGTCCATCCGATGCTGAACCCCGGCGAGGGCGGATGGGCCCT
>JARRLD010000255.1:0-9417 GCA_037387345.1 Gemmatimonadota bacterium | reverse complement strand
GTTGCGGGTCCGGCGCGCGGTGGGGCGCCTCGTCCGGCCTCGGCGCGGCATGCGCGGCAGGCGTGACGAGGGCTGGGGTCTGCCCCCCGGGGGACCGGGCTTTGCGAGGAGGGGAGGGATGATGGGTGGTCTCTGGCAGGACGTGCGGTTCGGGCTCCGGTCCCTGCGACGCAGGCCCGGCTTCACGGCGGTGGCCGGCGTCACGCTGGCCCTGGGCGTGGGGGCCAACACCGCCATGTTCGGCGTCCTCGACAGCGTGCTGCTCCGCCCCCTGAACTACCCGGACGCGGACCGCATCGTGCAGGTATGGAGCGGCAGGGTCCTCTCCAAGTCCACCCTGGAGCGCATCGAGGAGGCCGTCTCCTCCTTCGAGGTCGTCACCGGCTACGAAGCGACGGCGCTCGCGCTCACGGGCGTGGGCGCCGCCGAGGAGATCCAGGGCGCAGCCGTGTCCCCGGGCCACTTCGACGTCATGGGGGTCCGGCCGGCGCTGGGCAGGGGCTTCGCCCGGGAGGAGGCGACTCCAGGGGAAGACGCCGTGGTGATCCTGAGCCACGCGCTCTGGGTGGACCGCTTCGGCGCCGATCCCCGGATCCTGGGACGCTCCGTGGTCCTGGACGGAGCGCCCCGCGCCGTGGTGGGCGTCATGCCCGCCGGGTACCGGCCCCTCAACCGGGGCTGGCGCATCTGGGTGCCCCTGACCATCGACCCCTCGGACTTCGGGGACTACGAGGGCACGGCGGGGAGCCGCATCCTGGCGCGCCTCGCCCCGGGCATCGTCCCGCGTCTGGCCGAGCTCGAGCTGGAGCCCCTGGCGCAGGCGCTCCACGACGAGGAGCCGGCGGTCTTCGACGAGGAGTTCGTGTCCCAGGCCACCGCCGTGCCGATCCTGGACGCGACCGTGGCGTCCACGCGGACCACGCTCTGGCTCCTCCTGGGTGCCGTCGGCCTGGTCCTCCTCATCGCCTGCGCCAATGTCGCCAACCTCCTCCTGGCCCAGGGGACGGGGCGGGGGCAGGAGATGGCCGTGCGCCGCGCCCTGGGCGGCAGCCGGCGCCGGCTGGTGCGGCAGCTCCTCGTCGAGAGTCTGCTGCTGGGGACGGGCGGCGGCATGGTGGGCGTCGGCGTGGCTGCCGGGCTCCTCACGGGTCTCGGGGCGCACCTGGCATCCGGCGTTCCACGAGGGGACACCATCGGCTTCGACCTGAGGCTCTTCGCGTTTGCGCTTGCGCTCTCCCTGGGCACCACGGTGCTCTTCGGCCTCGTTCCCGCCGTCCAGGTGGCCCGACCCGAGCTGCGCCCGGGCCTCGCCCACGGAGGTCGGCGCGGCGTCGCCGGGAGGGGACGCCAGGGCATGAACCGGGTCCTGATGGCGGCGGAGGTGGCGATCTCGGTGGTGCTCCTCTTCGGGGCGGGCCTCCTCCTCAAGAGCTCGTGGCTGCTGCAGCGGGTGGACCCCGGCTTCGCGACGGCCGACCTGCTGACGCTGCGGCTGACGCTGCCCGCCGACCAGTACCCCGACAGCACCACCCGCGTGACGTACGTCCGCACGGTCGAGGAGCGGGTCGGCGCGCTGGCCGGGGTGACGCGGGTCGGCACCGTCGGCTTCCTTCCCATGGCCTCGGGGCACATCTCGACGGTGTACACGGTGGACGGGCGTCCGTTGCCCGAGGGGGGACCGCGTCCCTACGCCATGGCCCAGGTCGCCACGCCCGGGGCCCTCGAGACGCTGGGCATCCCGCTCCTCGAGGGTCGGTGGTTCGACGAGACCGACCGACCCGAGTCCGAGGTCCGCGGCGCCATCAACGCGGCGCGGGCCGCCGCCGCCTTCGGATCGGAGAACCCCCGCGGCCGGCCCCGGCAGATGTTCGGCGACAGCGCCTTCCCGGTCCTCGGGGTGGTGGGAGACGTCCGGCAGACCGCGCTGGATATCGATTCCCGCCCCGAGACCTTCTTCTCCTACCGCCAGTTCCCGGCGTTCACCAACCTCTACCTCACGGTGCGCACCTCCGGTGATCCCATGGACCTGGCGGCCGCTGTCCTGGAGCGGGTCCTCTCGATGGACGTCGACGTGCCCATCAGCCGGGTCGCCACCATGGACGCCGTTCTGCGCTCCACCATGGCCGACTCACGGCTGACGACGCTGCTCTTCTCGCTCTTCGCCGGGCTCGCCCTGCTCCTGGGCGTGGTCGGCGTGTACGGGGTCATCTCCTACACCGTCAGCTCCCGCACCTACGAGATCGGCGTGCGCTTGGCCATGGGGGCCCCGCACACCACCGTCGTACGGGAGATCGTCGGTCGGGCGCTGGTCCCCGTCGTGGGCGGGCTGACGGTGGGCCTCCTGGCAGCCCTCACCTCGTCGCACCTGCTCCGCGGCCTCCTGTTCCAGGTTCGGCCGTGGGACCCCGTCGTCCTGGGCGGGGCGGCGTTGACGCTTGGTGGGGCCGCGCTCCTGGCCATCTTCTCGCCGGTGCGGCGGGCCGCGTCCATCGACCCGGCCCAATGCCTAGATACGGAGTAGGGGCTCCGGATCGGGTTCGTGACGCCGGATGGCGCGGCTGGCGATGTCCCCCGTGATCTCGTCTCCGGCCGCGAAAAGCAGCATCCGATCCACCGTGTCTCGCACGTCCCTCGCGTTTCCCGGCCATTCGTGGTACAGCAGCATGGAAAGCGCCGCCGTGCTCACGCGGGGGCGTGCCCCTGCCCTCGCTCCCAGATCCAGGAAGTGTTCCAGCAGCTCCGGGATGTCCTCCGGCCTCGTCCGGAGAGGGGGGACGGGGATGGAGATCACGTTGAGCCGGTCGTAGAGGTCCTCGCGGAACGTCCCCACCGCCACGTCCTCGGTCAGGTCCCGGTTGGTCGCCGCGAGGAAACGCACGTCGCTCCGGCCCGACGCGCTCGATGGCCTCGGCCTCGAGCACCCGTAGGAGCGTGGCCTGGGCCGCGCTGCTGAGCTCGGCCACCTCGTCCATGAAGAGAGATCCACCGTGGGCTTGCTCGAGCTGTCCGAACAGCTCGTCTTCCGGACGGCTGGCGGGGATGGCTGCGCAGTCGACCGGGACGAAGGGGAGCTCGGCGCGAGGTCCGTTCCTGTGGATGGCCCGGGCGAGGGTCTCCTTGCCCGTGCCGCTCTCTCCTGTCATCACCACCGGGAGGTCGACGGAAGCGGCCCCGTCGATGATCTCGAAGACCGTCCGCATCGCACCGCTCCGACCCACCATTCCGTATCGCTCGAGCGTCTCGGCTCGATCCTGGACCTCGCGCCGCCGGTGCGCCGCTCGCTCGAGCGCGATCCGCACGGTCTCGAGCGTACGCGCGTCGTCGACGGGTTTCTCCAGGAAGTCCAACGCCCCGAGTCGGACGGTCCGGACCGCCGTCGGGATCGAGCCGGTGCCGTTCACGACGATGACGGGGAGATCCGGGCGGTGCTCGGCCGCGTGCTCGAGGACCTCCATCCCGGAGATCCCCGGGAGCTCGAGGTCGAGGAGGAGCAGGCTCACGTCCTCCTCCCGGAGGAGGTGCAGGGCAGAGCGGCCGTCCCCGGCCTGGAGGGTGGCAAAGCCCTCCCGCACCAGGGACGCCCGGAGTCTGTCGCGGACGTCCGGATCGTTGTTGACGACGAGGATCTGTGGGACGGTCAGGGGGCGGACCTGGGGGAAGGTGTGGGGCATCCGATCATTACCAATGTGCGGACCGGGTCCGTCGCCCTGCAAGGGAGTAGTATGGCCGAGGTCGATTGGCAGAGCGACCCGGTGCGCCGTGGCATGCGCGGGGTCGGGCCGGACGGACCCGGGAGTAGCAGGGTCGCTCGGGCGTTGGGTGGTTGAGGGCAAGCCGGGGCGGAACGCTCCCCGGTTGATGTGGAGCATGTGGTGTGGACGTGGGGAGGTGGACGGTGGACACGTTGGAGCGGACGGTCGGGGCGGTTATCCCCATCGACGCGGAGCGGGAGCTCGATCCCGCGGTGGGAAACAAGGCGCTGGGTTTGCAGCTCCTCTTGCGCCGCGGCCTCGCGGTGCCCCGGAGCTGGGTGGTCCTGCCGACCGCGGGAGCCGACGAGCTCGAGTCCCTCGAGCGAACCCTTGCCGAGCTGGGTGCGGGGCTGCTCGCCGTGCGCAGCTCGGGCGTGGACGAGGACGGTCGGCGCCACAGCTTCGCCGGCGTGCACGAGAGCGTCCTGGGCGTTTCCCCCCCGGGCGTGGCCGACGCGGTGATGCAGGTGTCACGGTCGGCCCTCTCCCCTCGGGCCCGCGCCTACAGGGAGTCGCTCTCGCTGCCCCACCCGGACGGTCCCTGCCCGGTGGTGGTCCAGCTTCTCGTCCCCGCGGAGGTCGCCGGAGTCGCCTTCGGGCCGTGGGGCGGCGGACGGGGCGTGATCATCGAGGCCGCCGCGGGCCTCGGGGAATCGGTGGTGGGCGGGAGCGCGACACCCGAGGTCCTCGAGGTCCGCCCCGTGGCCGACGGCTGGGACGTGCACCGACGCAGGCGCGCCCGCCAGCCCACGGCGGTCGTCGTCGAGGAGGGCGAAGTGCGACGGCGGCCCTCCGGATCCCGGAACGACTCCACCCCCCTCCTCTCCGCGGAGCTGGCAACGGAGATCGCCGACGTCGTGGCGGCGCTGCAGTGGGATCTGAGCCGGCCCCTGGATGTGGAGTGGGCCGTGGCCGAAGGGAAGCTCTGGTGGCTGCAGCTCCGGCCCCAGTCCCGGCCCGTGGCGGAGTCCCTGCCTGCCGGCGCGGCGTGGAGCCGGGCCAACCTCCGCGAAGTGTTTCCCGACATCCCGTCGGCGTTCGCCCGTTCGTTGCTGCCGGTCCTCGCCGAGGGCTTCGACATGGCCTTGCGGCGCTACGGCATCCCCGTCGACGACGACGTGCCCGTTCTGGCCTTCGTGTTCGGCCGACCGGTGCTCCACGACCGCGTGAACGCGGTCGGCGACCTGCTGGGCGTGCCCCGGTCGGCGCAGCAGCTCAGCTTCGGGGGCAGCGGCCCGCCCGCCGAGGAGCTTCCGTCCATGCACCTCGGCGTGGCCCTGCGTCATCCCCGGCTCCTCTGGAGGACTGCCCGTGTCGCCGCCGGCGCCGAAGGGGAAGCCCTGGAGTTCCTGGGTCGGGTGCAGGCGTTCCGTCGGCGGCTGCGGGACCTCGATCCGGCGGAGACCGACACCGACGCCCTGGAGGAGACCCTCGTCGAGGGTATGGCCGTGGGCCGGGAGCTCGTGGTGCGTCAGCTGGCGGTGGTGGGCGCCTTGATGTCCGAGACCTTTCGGGCCCTCCGCGCAATCCGGAGTCACCCCCGACCCACCTCCACCCTGGCGCTCCTGGCGGCCCCCGGTGCGAAGACCGTCTCCACCCGGCTGGTGGAGGACCTGGAGTCCATCGCCGACGGCGTGGTGGACCGCGCCGCGGTGGCCCGCTTCCTCCGGTCCGCGTCGGAGGGTCGGGACCCCTCCTACGACGCGTGGCCTTCGGCGCTGCCCGAGGCCACCTGGCGCTCGGTCCGTGCGTGGCTGGACCGTCACGGACATCGGGGACCCTACGAGTCGGACATGGCGTGGCCCCGCTACGTCGAAGACGCCCGCATGCTGGCGGAGCTCCTCGCGCCCATGGTGGAGGAGCGGCGCACGTCGACCGCCGACCGGGAGGAAGCCCGCCGGCGCGTGGCCGAAGAGGCCATGGACTCCGTGAGGGAGCACTGCGGCCGTCTGGCGGCGGCTGCGGTGGCGAGGCGACTCGAGCCGATCAAGCGCCTCTCGTCACTCCGGGAGCGGCTCCGTAGCGACGTTGCGAGCCTGTATCCGTACATGCGGCGGATGATCCTTACGAAGGCCGCAGAGCTGGCTCGGGTCGGGCGGTTGGACCAGGCGGCGGACATCTGGCGCCTGACCCGCCAGGAGGTGGTGGGGGCGCTGCGCGATCCCGGCATCGACACCTCCGCAGCGGTCCGCCGCGAGGCGCGCCGGCTCGAGCTCTGGCGCCGCGTTTCGGTGCCGAACTCCTTCCGCACGGAGGACGTCGCCGACATGCCTCTCGCGGGCATGGACGAAGAGGCCCGGAGGGCGGTGCTGTGGGGAGACGGCATCAGCCCCGGGCTGGCCGAAGGCCCCGCCTGCGTGCTCCACGCTCCCGACGAGGGCGCGCGACTGGCCGCGGGATCCATCCTGGTCGCGCCGGCCACCGACCCGGCGTGGACGCCGCTCTTCGCCCGGGCCGCCGGCGTGGTGACGGAGATCGGGGGTGTCCTCAGTCACGCCGGCATCGTCGCCCGCGAGTTCGGGATCCCCGCCGTCGCCAACGTCGAGGACGCGACCAGCCGCCTGAAGGACGGAGAGACGGTGTGGATCAACGGAAGCTCGGGGCGGGTGGTGCTCCAGCCCCACGGTGGGTCGGACCTCGGCTGACGCCACCGCCATCGACGTTCAGCTGCGTGTCGTGGAGCCGGGGATGGAGGGCCGTCCCCTGATCCGTCTCCGCCAGAGGCCGGGCGACGCGCCGGTCCATCGGCGGAACGCCCGGTTGAAGCTGGTCTGGTCGCTGAAGCCCAGCAGGAACGCGACCTCGGCGATGGAAACGTGCCGATCCGACAGATACGCCTCGGCGAGACCCCGCCGTGCGGCATCTGCCACGTCCCTGAAGGTGGTGCCGGCTTTGACCAGCTTGCGCTGCAGGGTGCGCTCGCTGACGTGCAGCGCCCGCGCCACCCGCGCGACCTTCCCGCCCTCGGGCAGCGCGGCCGTGAAAGCCTCGCGGACCTCCGCCACGAAGCTGTCGGAGACCTCGGGCAGGCGCGCCTCCAGCATGCGGGCGTGCTCCTCCAGCAGGCGGGCCAGCGCCGCGTCGCCGTGCTCCATGGGTGAGTCCCACTCGGGAACCCCGAAGCACAGCCGGTTGCCGGCCACGCCGAAACGGACCGGGGCGCGGAAGCACGCCTCGTACCGGGCCGCCTCCGGCGGGGCCCCGTGCCGCAGCTCGACCCGTTTCACCCGGAGCCCGGGCCTGATCTGCATGCGGATCCGCCCCACCAGGGCGGCGAACACGTAGTCGACGTAGACGGGCGGCACGGCGCCGCCGTCCGCCCGCGCGAGGTGCAGGCGACGCTCGTCGTCGTCCTCCTCGATGGTCAGCGCCATCCCGCCGGCGATCAACCTGAAGTAGCGGGCGAACCGGCTGATCCCCTCGCCCACGGTGACGGAGGCGTCGACCAGGTAGTCGATCACACGGTACGCGCCGAAAGGCAGGATGGTCGGCGCCGTGAGCTGGAGGACGGGGTCCGCGGTCCGCTCCCGCAGCGCGTCCCAGAGCGCGAGCACGCTCGGACCGGGAAGGCGCGCGTCCGGGTCTTCGACAGTCTCTCGCTCGAGTCCTGCGGCGGCCAGCAGATCATGCGTCTCGAAGCCGCGCGACTCGGCCGCCCGGAGCATGGCCAACGTGCTCGTCGAGGCGACCGTTGGAGGCATGACGGCCATGTCGGCCAATGTCAGGACGTCGATGTGTCGAGTCAATCCTGACGTGACCCGGTGCGGTTGGCGCGTTTCGTCAAGAATTCGGCGCCCAGGGTCAACACACGGCGCCGGCGCCCCACGTAGGGTGAAGCACTCGAGGCGAGACGGAAACCCGCCGCTCTGGTCTCGAGGCGTTGTTCCACTGATGGGGGACCTACGATGTATTCGTTCAAACGCAGTTATCTGGCGGGGCTGACGGCCGTGCTCGCGGTGGGGATTACCGCGTGCGCCGACCTGCTCGACCCCGAGGATCCGGGCAACCTGGTGCCCGCTACGGTGGAGGAGGATGCGACGCTTCCGCGTATCCGGATCCCGGGCACGATCCTTCACTCGGAGGCGTTCGGAGACCCGACCGACCCGATGATCATGGTGTTGCACGGCGGGCCGGGCGCCGATTACCGGGGTCTGCTGCCGCTCCAGGCCCTGGCCGCCGACGGCTACTACGTGGTCTTCTGGGATCAGCGCGGCACCGGGCTGTCCCAGCGCCACGACGCCAGCGTCTACACGATGGACGGGTACCTGGAGGACCTGCGGCTCGTCCTGGAGCACTACACCACGGTGCCCGGACAGCCGGTCGTCTTCATCGGCCACTCCTGGGGCGCCATGTACGCCACGTGGTTCATCAATGAGTACGGCGACTACGGCGGCCGCATCCGGGGGGCCATTCTCAGTGAGCCGGGCGCGTTCACCAAGGAGCAGCTCGACCATTTCGTGGAGGGGCTCTTCGGATCGATCCGGTTCCTCGGCGAGGAAGCCAACGACGCGATCTGGCTCTACCGGTTCTTGTCCCCGGCCGAGCACGCGCGCGCCGACTACATGGCGATGGTGAGCTCCCACGCCATCACCTCGGAGCACAACGACCCGAGCAAACCCCTGCCCACGTGGCGCGCCGGCGCGGTGGTCAACGGCAAGCTCCTCGACCTGGTCGACGAGGGCTTCGACTGGACCACGCACCTGCAGGCGTACACCCGGCCCGTCCTGTTCCTGCGCGGGGACCTGAACACGGTGGCGACGCTCTCGCACCAGCAGGAGCTGGCGTCGAGCTACCCCGACGCCACCATCGAGACGATTTCCGGCGTGGGCCACGAGATGATCTGGGAGCGACCCGCCGACTACCTGATCCACACCCGCGCATACCTGCAGCGCATCGGCTTCGTGGGAGGTGCATCGTGAACGCCTCCAGAAGATGGCGCGGAAGCGCTACGGTCTCCGCGCGGCTGATCGTCGCGGCCGCAGCGGTCTTCCTGACGCGGCCCGGCGCCCGGCGACGCGGCCGGACAGCTCGTCCTCAACCACGCGGCGCTGGACCCCGCACGCCCCAACGTCCTCCAGATCGTGACCGGGGCGGACTACGGCTTCGTGGCCGGAGTCGGCTACGGCCGCAGCATCTCCGTCGGCACCCGGACGCTCCTGGTGTCCGCCGGCGCCGTGGCTCCCTGGGCCAGGATGGACGCGCGTGACTTCGACGTGCACGTAGGCGCCACGGTCGGCCTTGCCGGGCAGCGGAGGTGGCGGTTGATCGGCGGTCTCGGCGGCAGCCTGCGCGCCACCGAGAATGCCCACGCCCGCATGCGCAACCTCGCGGCGGATGGAGTGCTCATGGGCGGCTACTGGACGCCGGGCTGGTTCGTCACGGCCGAGGTGGGCTACGACAACGCCATAGCCACGCACATCGAGCACAGCGACTACTACCGTGCGCGGATCCACCCGGACGCCCGCGACGGCTGGTACGTGGACACGGGCGCGAATATCCGCGTCGGTCTGGCGGGCGGCCTGTCCTTCGGTCACCACGACCTCGTGTTGCGGGCCGGCCAGGCGCGGGATCGCGAGGGCCACGCCCAGCTGCTGCCGGCGTACGTCACCCTCGGTCTGAACCTCCGCTTCTGACCCCTCGAGGGGATCGGACGGGACTGCGGGGT
>JARRLD010000254.1:0-9927 GCA_037387345.1 Gemmatimonadota bacterium | reverse complement strand
GCCGCGCCGGGCCCCACGGGCGCCTTTCGGGGTAGTGAATACGATCCGCCAACCTGCCCCATCCTCCGACATGGGAGCTCGACCATGAGAATCCTCTGGCTCATCATCCCGGGCTTCTTCGTCGGTTGGCTCGTCGTCGACTGGATGCGTCGACCCTTCTCGACCGACGACAGGATGCTCCGTCGGTGGCTCGCCGAACAGCCGGTTACCGTCATCGCCGCCTGTACCATCGTCGGTTCCATCGTCGTGTGGGCGGTCCTGATGATCCTGGGAATCTGGTAGCCGGTTGACACCAACCTCGGTGAGCGGTGAATTGGCCCCTCATGAGCGTCGACTCCACCCTTGCACCCATCCGGGCCTCCTTCCGCGCCATCACGCGCGCCGTCGCTCCTGCCTCATCGGGTCTCGACGAAGCCGGCTGGCGGCGAGCCGAAGAGATCGTCGATGACGCGCTGAGCGCGCGCCCGACTTCCGTGCGTCGTCAGGTGGTGCTGTTCGTCAGGGCGGTGGGGATGCTCTCCTGGGTGCGGCATGGACGGTCCCTGGGCACGCTGGACCCGGACCGGATGCGACGATTCCTCCGTTCGCTCGAACGATCTCCGCTGCTCCTGGTACGGAAAGGGTTCTGGGGAATCCGTACGCTGGCCTTCATGGGCTACTATGGGCAGAGCGAGGTGCGCGCCGATCTCGGGTACCGGGCGAACCCCGGGGGCTGGGAGAGCCGGGGGGGTGGCCAGGGACCCTGGCAGGATCGGGCAGGGGCCGGTGGGCCGGAGCACGACGCCCCGGGCGACAGCCATGCATGAGGTCCGGGCTGACGTGGTTGTCATCGGGTCCGGCGCCGGAGGTGGCACGGTGGCGAGCCGGCTCGTTCCCATGGTGCGTGCCGGGAAGCGCGTACTGCTCCTGGAAAAGGGCCCACGCTTCCGGGACGAAGACTTCGACGGGAACGAGATCCGGATGGCGCCGGCCCTGTACGCCGAGTCCGGCGGGTTCCTCACCGCAGACGGGACGATGACCCTGGCCTTCGGACAGGCGTACGGCGGATCCACGGTCGTGTACACGGGCACCTCCCTTCCGTGTTCGGAGCGGGCCGGCGCCTTCGCGACAGAGAACAACGTACATCTCCTCCCTGACGAAGAGATCAACGAGAACAACCGGCTGTTCGTGAAGGGATGTCGGGAGGCCGGCTACACCTGTCACCAGTTCCCGGTGAACGTGAGGGGCTGCCGGGGTGCGAGCCTGTGCAACCTGGGCTGCCCCAACGGCGCGAAGCAGGGCACCCACAAGGTGCAGCTTCCGCGTGCCGAGGCTGGCGGCGTCGAGGTGGTCACGCGCGCCGAAGCGATCCGGATCGAGGAACGCGCCGTGGTGGCTCGGGTGGCGAAGGGTCCCGAGGATGGTCCGGGCGCGCCGTCGGAGTGGGAGGCCGGCACCTACCGGATTTCTGCGGAGTGCGTGGTGGTCGCCGGCGGCTCGATCGGCTCGAGCGCCCTTCTGCTCCGGTCCGGCATGGCCCGTATGCTGCCGCGGCTGGGTCACGGCTTCACGGCGCAGCCGGCGTTCATCCTGGTGGGTGAGCACGATCGAGCCTTTACGAACGACGTGGGTCACCCCAAGAGCTTCTACGTGGACCGGGCGGAAGAGGAGGGCTACGTACTGGAGACGTGTATGTACTTCCCGTTCGTCACGGCGAAGAACCTGACGGGCTTCGGGCCGGAGCACGAGACGCTCATGCGTGCCTTTCCCCGCCTCCAGATGATCCTGGTATTGGCCGTCGACAGGGCGGTGCCGGAGAACCGGATCACCGTGGATCGGGCGGGCGAACCTGTGGTCCACTACACGTTCACCTCGGACACAGTGGCACGTATGGTCGCCGCCACCCGGGCGTCGGCGAGGATCTTCTTCGCGGCGGGAGCGGAGCGTGTGCATGCACCCCCGTCCGAGCCGGTCCTGCTCGAGCGTGCCGATGAGGCCCGAATCGAAGACTGCATCCGGGTCGAGCACTTCGTCCCGGGTCGGTGCTCGGTCTCGGCGGCGCACCTCATGGGCGGGTGCGGCATGGGAACGAGCGCGAGAGACTCGGTGACGGACGCCTGGGGTAGGGTGCACGACGTTCCCTGGCTGCGCGTGGCCGACTCGAGCCTCTTCCCCGATTCCCTCGAGATCAACCCGTACCTCACCGTCATGGCGCTCGCCGACCGTGTGGCCGACGACGTTCTCGACGACATGGGAGTCTCCCCTTGAAGATGACCGGTGGGGCCATCGTGGTGCGAGCCCTGGAGGACGAGGAGATCCCCTTCGCGTTCGGGATTCCCGGGACCCACAACATCGAGCTGTACGACGCCCTGGCCACGTCGAGATCCGTGCGGCCTGTGCTGGTCACCGACGAGCAGAGTGCCCCGTTCCTGGCGGATGGGGTCTGGCGGGCGTCGGGGCGCCTGGCGTGCGTGAACGTGGTGCCCGGAGCCGGGCTCACGCATGCCCTGTCCGGCGTCGCCGAAGCCTACATGGACAACGTTCCCATGCTGGTCCTCGGCTGCGGGATCCGAAGGGATACGGGAAGGGCGTTCCAGCTCCACGACGTGGACCAGGAGGGCATCGTGCGGCCGGTGGTGAAGGAGACCTTCCGGCCAGAATCGGGGGAAGAGCTCTACGGCGTGATCCGCCGAGCCTGTCGTGTGGCCCGGGAGGGTGCTCCGGGACCGGTGTTCGTGGAAGTGCCGGCGAATCTGTATCTGTTCAATCACGCGGTCTCGTTTCCGACGGAGCCGTCTCCCTCGGTGCCCACGCCGCGGGGCCCGGAGAAGCCCCTCCTGGCCCGGGCGGCCGACCTGATCCGGGGCGCGAGCCGACCCCTCCTTTACGTCGGCGCGGGGGCGGCCGGAGCGAGAGACGAGGTGGTCCGGCTGGCGGAGCGGCTCGAGGCCCCGGTCTCCACCACGTTCCAGGGAAAGGGCGTGTTCCCCGAGTCCCACCCGCTCTTTCTCTGGCCGGGATTCGGTCAAGCCGCGCCCTCCTTCGTCCGGGAGGTGGCCAGCGGCTGCGACCTGACTCTGGCGGTCGGTTGTCGATTCGGCGAGGTGGCGACGGGAAGCTATGGCCTCGGGCCGCACGGTCCCCTGGTGCACGTCGACATCGACCCCGACGTCCTTGGACGCAACTATCCGGCGGAGGTCGCGGTGGTCGCCGATGCCGGGTCCTTCCTCCGGGCCCTCCTGGCCCGCCTGGAGGGGGTGCAGCGAGATCCCGATCCGGGGATGCGGGCCTGGATCCGTTCGGGGCACGAGGGGGTGTGGGCGGATTGGCAGAACGACGTCGACGAGGCCAAGGTGTCCCCGCCCAGGCTGCTCCGGACGAGCCAGGAGGTGTTTGGCCCCGACACAGTGTTCACGACCGACAGCGGGAATGGGACCTTTCTCGCCATGGAGTGCCTGAAGCTGGACGCACCGGGACGGTTCCTGGCTCCGGTGGATTACTCGTGCATGGGATACGCCGTGCCGGCAGCCATCGGTGCCAAGCTCGCCTGCCCCGAAAGGCCTGTCGTGGCGCTGGCCGGTGACGGCGCGTTCCTGATGACGGGCCTGGAGCTACTGACGGCGGCGAAGGAGGGAGTCGCGGTTGTGGTGCTCGTCCTCCGGGACCGGGAGCTGGCCCAGATCGCCCAGTTCCAGGCCGTGGCCATGAACCGCAGGACGGCCAGCGAGGTGCACGACTACGACGTCGCCGGACTGGCTTCGGGGTTGGGCCTGCCGTGCCTTCACCTGCGGCATGATGGCGAGATCGAAGGCGTGCTCACCGAGGCCCCGAGGCCCGGGGGATGGCCGAGCAGGGCCGGTCCGTCCTCGTGGACGTCGCCGTCGACTACAGTCGCAAAACCTACTTCACCCGGGGCGTGGTGAAGGCGAACCTGGGGCGGTTGCCGTTGAAGGACCAGCTCCGCTTCGTCGGGAGAGCGCTCCTCCGGCGCGTGACGGGGTAGGGCTACGGCACGACCGACGGTGGCATGGTGAGCAGGGCCGCGTACAGGTCGATGGCGTACCAGAGGTTGGCGATGCGCAGGTTCTCGTCCGGCGCGTGCTGGTTGTTGTCGTGGTTCGCCACCGGGACGTTCACGAAGGGCTTCTCGAGCACGTCGGTGAAGAGGTAGAGGGGAAGCGATCCTCCCAGCCCCGGCGTCAGGACCAGACTTCCTGCGCCGAAGGCCCGATCAGCGGCCGCCTCGGCCGCCGCGATGACCTGTTGCACGTACTCGTTCGCCATGGAGCTGCGTGCCGCCGGATAGCCATCCCCACCTGTCACCTTCGCGATGTTCGGATACCGCAGCCGGGTTGCCATGTCCGGATCCTCGGCGACGACGTGATATCCGTGCTTCCGACCGTGATCCACGATGAGGTTCCGCAGGTGGGCAGGGTCGTTTCCCTTCACCAGGCGAATTCCCAGGGCCGCCACCGCCCGATTGGGGATGACGTTCCGTGCGAGTGGGCCGGTGTTGCCCGCGCTCAAGCCGCGGATGGTCAGGGCCGGCACCAGGAGGCGCTCCGCCAACGTCTCGGGCTCACCCTCGGTCCACAGGAGGCCCATCTCACGCTTGAGCTCTTCATCATAGTCGGGCAGAGCCTCCAATGCTGCCCGCTCCTCGGGGCCGATGGGCTCGACGGTGTCATACCACCCCTCGACGAGGACCCGACCCCGCGAGTCCTTCATGGAGGCCAGGAGCTCGGCCAGGAGCAGCGGCGTGTCCGGCGCCCAGTTGCCGTAGTGGCCGGAGTGGAGATTGCGGGTGGCCCCATAGACGGTGATCTCCATGCCCATGGAGCCACGCACGCCGAAGGTCAGCTGAGGGCGTCCGCTCTGGTGGGCGGGACCATCGAAGAACAGCCAGACGTCGATGGGGTCGACGAGCTCCCGGTACGTCTCGAGGTAGTCCTGCAGATGCGGTGAACCGGCTTCCTCCTCGCCCTCGAAGAAGAAGACCAGGTTCGAGCTGGGGGCGATCCCCGACTCCCGGAAGGATCGTAGCACGGGGAGGAGCGCCGCGATGGGAGCCTTGTCGTCGCCGGCCGAACGGGCGTAGATGCGCCACTCCGGGTCCACTGCCTCGCCCTCCGCGGGGAATGGCCTGCGCTCCCCGGCGTTCTCCATGGACCTGCTGTACAGGGCGGGTTCGAAAGGCGGGTGCGTCCAGTTGGACGGATCCACGGCCTGTCCGTCGTAGTGGACGTAGACCCCCAGCGTGCGCGTGGCGCCGCTCACCGCGACCTTGCCATACACGATGGGCGGAGCGCCTTCGAGTCGCAGCAGTCGGGCGTCCACGCCCACCTCCGCCAGCTCGTCGCGTATGTAGGCTGCCGCCCGCTCGATGTCCCCGCCATCGCGCGCACGGTTGGGATACGACAGAAGCTCCGCGAAGTCCCGGAGGATCGTTGCCTCGTGGGTCTCACGGTAGGTGCGGGCCACGTCGATCGCGGGTTGCGCGTCGGCATGCGCTCCCAGCAGTACGAGCGCAGCCAGAGCCATGGCGATTGCCCGAACGGGGGAGTTGACGACGGGCTCGGGACCGCGGGCGCGAACGAGCAGATTCCTACACATCGGGGTTATCCTCCGACGATTCCCAGGAGCCAGGCGCAAACCAGAGCTCCGTAGATGCCCAGGATGTAACCGGCCACGGCCATGAGAAGTCCGACAGGCGCCATGGCCGGGTGGTATACTCCGGCCACGACGGGGGCCGACGCGGCGCCGCCGATGTTGGCCATGCTGCCGGTGGCTACGAAGAAGAGGGGCGCCCTCACGATCCGGGCGGCGACGAGCAGGATGCCGACGTGGATCGCGATCCACACGGCGCCGGCCGCCAGGTACAGGGGCGCCTGCACCACAGCTTTCAGGTCGGCCTGCGCGCCGATTCCGGCCAGGAGGAGATACAGGGCCGTGTACCCCAGGCCGGACGCACCCACCTTCTCGAACTCCCGTAGCTTCGTGAACGACAGCACCAGACCGACGGTCACCACGATGAGAATGGCCCACGTCGTCTTGGAGATGATGGTGGGGTCTCCCAGCGTGGGAAAGAAGCGGGTCTGAGCCAGCTCGAATGCGGCGATGGCTCCGGCCATGCCCATGCCGATCATGACGGCAAGGTCGCGCAGGTTGCTGGGATGCCGCTCCCGGTCCATCGCCGCCAGTCGGCGATTGGTTTCCTCGATCGCCCCGGTCTTGGCCCCGGTACGGCGATCGAAGAGCGCCTGATACCCGCTGAAGACGAGGAGGACGCCCATCCATCCGTAGCCCACCACGGTATCCACCACGATGATGGGTCCGAAGGCGGATTCGGGAGTGCCCACGCTTTCGGCAATCGCCACCATGTTGGCCGTACCGCCGATCCAGCTGCCCGAAAGGGCGGCAAAGCCCGTCCAGGCATCGGCCGGCAGGAAGTCCTTGAACAGGAGCAGGGCGATGGGACCGCCGACGATGATTCCCACGGTTCCGGCCACGACCATGAAGAGCGCGGTGGGGCCCAGCTTCATGATGCTCTTCATGTCGACGGAGATCATGAGGAGCAACAGCGCGAACAGAAGGAGGTAGCGGGTCATCCACGCGTAGAGGGGCGACGAAGACGGCGTGATGCCGGCCGTCGTGGCGAACATGGGAAGGAAATACACGTAGATCACCGGGGGGATGACCTCGAAGGTCTTCTTCAGCCGCTCGAGGCCCGAAGCCCAGAAGATCAGAGCGACCAGCATGGCGAGGAATGCGAAGACGGCCATGGGATCGCCAAGCAGGGCGGGACTGGGTTCGCTTTGCATGGGTACCGGGGATGGGGACTGGTGGACCCGGCAATGGGCGTTGGCAAGGCACCGGGGTCAAGGGCCCCACTCGGTGAAGAGGGCCGTGGTGGATCGCGTAGGAGAGACGAGCCGCATCAACTTCGCGGGAGGCCTCGCTCGTGTATTCGACCTGTATGTTCTGCAACCGCTCGCTGGGGGAGAATCGTATCCTCGAGACCTTCCCGGTGGGTCGGCGCCTGGCGTTCGACGCGGGGAAGGGTCGCCTGTGGGTCGTCTGCCCGCGTTGCGAGCGGTGGAACCTCACTCCCCTGGAGGAGCGCTGGGAGGCGGTGGAGGACTGCGAGGGCCTTTTCCGAGGGACGCGCGTCCGGGTCTCGTCGGAGAACATCGGGCTCGCCAAACATCCGGAGGGTCTGGAGCTCGTACGGATCGGTGCGCCCCTGCGGCCCGAGTTCGCCGCGTGGCGATACGGGGACCAGTTCGGGCGCCGTCGAAAGCGGGCGATGCTCTACGCGGCAGGTGGCGCTGCGGTCTTCGGGACCATCGTCATCGGTGGCCTGGCGACCGGCGTGCTCAGTGGAGCCGCGCTCGGTAACTCGGGGAACATCGTGAACGCGTTCGTGAACGGTCGGACCCTCGCACGGGTGCGAGCGCCCGACGGGACGCTGCTCAAGCTGAAGAACCCCGACCTCCAGAAGATGCAGATCCTGGAAGGCGGTGACGGCTGGGAGCTCCTGGTGCGGAAGGGGAAGGCCGAACACCGCTACACTGGTGAAGACGCGCGCAGAGTGGCCGGGATCCTGTCCAGCCGCATCAATCGCTCAGGCGCCCGAAAGACGGCCGTCCAGGATGCGGTCCGCTTCCTGGACGACCACGGCTCCCCGGATGCGGTCCTTCGGGCCGCCTCGACGCAGATGGCCCGCAACACCTTCAGGGAGTATCGCGGGCACCTGGCCAGACTCCCCGCGCCGACTCGTCTCGCCGTGGAGATGGCGCTGCACGAGGAGCAGGAGCGACGGGCCCTCGAAGGGGAGCTGTGGCGGTTGGAGCGAGCCTGGGAAGAGGCCGAGGAGATCGCGGCGATCTCCGACTCGCTTCTGCTGCCCGAGGGAACGGAGGAGTTCGTCGAAGCGCACAAGGTGCAGCAAGAGGATGCGTAGCTCGGGCGTTCCGGCCCGGAACCCCTGTTGGCAGACTCGATCCGCCATGCCATCTTGGTGCGTCCTTCCAGGGATCACTCGGCAGAGCGATGTCCATGCGCCGCACATTGTCCGATCCGTTCCGAGGCAGGCTCGGCCCAGACGCGAAGAGGTCATGGCGGCACTAGCGTGGACCCTCGTCGTCGAGGACGCTCCGGATCATCAGAGGCTCATCTCGGCAGCGTTGACTGAGGTAGCCGGTGACGTGCTCGTCCACGAGGCGCTGGACGGCGCCCACGCCATCTCGTGGCTGAGGAAGAGATTGGGTGACCCGGAGGCTCTTCGAGGTGGGATGGTGATCGTGGACCTGGGGCTCCCGCGGATCTCGGGCTTCCAGGTCCTGGAATGGATGCGGGAGATGCCGCAGCTCAGCAGGATCCCCGCCGTCGTCCTGACCGCGTCGAAGGACGCCATAGACGAAGAGCACGCCCTCGCCCTGGGGGCCAAGGGCTATTTCCAGAAGCCGAAGGATCCCCGGGAATACGTGTCGATCTTCCAGAAGGTCTTTCACGGCGCAGGGCAGCCATCGGCGGCCTGAGCCAGCCCCTTCGGGCCGCCCCCTCGGAGACTCCCCTCGCGGGACGCCCCGGCCGTGAGGTCAAGGCCCGGGCTGCTCCGACGTCTGAAGCTCCTCCGGCACGAAGTCGCGGACGTTTACGAAGACGACGATGGCCCACACGATCAGAGCCAGGGCCACGACAATGATCGTCGTCTTCATGCTGACGCGGGTGCCGCGGATCTGTCGCAACATGACCGTTCCTCCCGGTGCGCCTGCTCTGGGCAGTGAACATGGGCCTCGTCCAATCCTCCCGTCCAGGGTCCGGTAGGGAAAATCCCGACATCTTCACCCCGGGGGGTTGGGTAGATTCAGATGTCCGCCGATGAAAACGGCGCACATCCAACAAAGAGGAACCATGATAGCCATCCCTCCTGTGGATGGCCTGACGATAGGCGCCGCATTGAGAAGCGCAGCGGCGCGCCACCCGAACCGCGAAGCCCTGGTCTTCCCGCAGCAGGGCTGGCGGGCGACGTACGCCGAGTATGACCGCCAGGTCGACGTCGTCGCGCGTGCCCTCATGGCGCTCGGCATCGGCCGGGGCGACCACATCGCGGTGTGGGCGACCAACTGGCCCGAATGGGTCCACCTGTTCATGGCCGCGTCGCGCATCGGGGCGGTACTCGTCACGGTCAATCCCGCCTACCGGACCCACGAGCTGGCGTATGCCCTTCGCCAGTCGGATACGAAGGCCCTCTTTCTCATCGATCGGTTCAAGGGCTCCGACTATTTCGGCATGATCGGCGAGGTCCGGGAGGAGCTTCCGGACCTCCGCTGGGTGATCTCGATGAAGGACCAAGCCCCCGCCGGGATGCTCAGCTGGCCACGCTTCCTGGACATCGGCGACACGGTCCACGCGGAGGAGCTCCGGACCAGGGAAGCCGAGCTTTCGCCCTCGGATCCCATCAACCTGCAGTATACGTCGGGAACCACCGGATTCCCCAAAGGTGTGCTTCTCACCCACCGGAGCGTGCTCTTGAACGCCTGGTACGTGGGCACGTTTCAGGCGCTGACCTCGGAGGACCGGGTCTGTGTGCCCGTGCCGTTCTATCATTGCTTCGGCGTCGTGATCGGCATCCTCGGTTGTGTGGTGCACGGGGCAGCTCTGCTCGTGCCCTCGGAGCATTTCGAGGCTGCTGCCGTGCTCGACTGTGTGGAACTCGAGAGAGCCACGGCCCTCTATGGTGTTCCGACCATGTTCGTGGCGGAGCTCGAGCACGAGTCCTTTCCCGGGCGAGATCTCTCCTCCCTGAGGACGGGCATCATGGCTGGAAGCCCCTGTCCCGTTCAGGTGATGAATCGGGTGGTGGGGGACATGGGGGCACGGGACCTGACCATCGCGTACGGGCTCACCGAGGCGTCTCCCGCCATCACGCAGACGAGGGCGGAG
>JARRLD010000253.1:0-6733 GCA_037387345.1 Gemmatimonadota bacterium | reverse complement strand
GGCGGTGGAGAGGAGTGGAGGGCCGTGCGCGACACCATCGGCGACACGCTGGTGGTCCGGACCGTGTCCGGAAGTGTGTGGGGCGGACCCGCCATGCTGGTTCAGGAGGTCACGATCGGCGTCTTCGAGGGCGCCGACGAGTATATGCTGGGTGACCCCACGTCCTTCGCGGTGGCGCCCGACAGGTCCGTCGTCATCCTCGACTCCCAGGTTCCCGTCGTCCGCGTCTACAACGCCGACGGCACGCACCGGACCGACGTGAGCCGCCAGGGAGGCGGGCCGGGAGAGTACGGAAGCCCCGACGCCGTGGCGGTGCTGCCCGACGGCCGGATCCTGGTCCGCGACCCGAAGAACCAGCGGGTGTCCCTGTTCGACCTGGATGGTGGCTACCTCGGGTATTGGCCCCATCCCGGCGGCTTCAACACGTCTCGCCGCTTCTTCGTCGACCACGACGGCCACAGCTACGCCAGCACGATCCTCGAGCGGGGCACCGCACCCTGGGAATGGCGCTTCGGCCTCATCCGACGTGACGCCGACGGTGTGGTGCTCGACACCGTGCCGGCCCCGGCCTGGGACTATTCCCCGGCGCAGCTGAGGGCTGCCCGGGAGGGAAGCAGCGCCGTCCGCTCCGTTCCCTTCTCGCCGCAGGTGGCCTGGACGTTCAGTCCCCTGGGGTACGTCGTGGGCGGACTCAGCACCGACTATCGCATCGATCTCTTCAAGCCGGGCGGCACCGTGCTCCGCATCGAACGGGAGGCCTCGCGCGTCGCGGTGCAGCCCGCGGAGGCCGACGAGCGCCGACGCCAGCTCACGGAGTCCCTGCGCAGGCAATACGGAGCCTGGCGGTGGAACGGCCCTCCGATTCCCGATACGAAGCCGCCGTTCAGGGAGCTCGTGGTCAGCGACGAGGGTGACATCTGGGTGGAGGTGTCGGTGTCGGGCGTCCTGCGCGACGGCGTCCAGCCCACCGACGCGGACGGTCGCGTCCAGCTCCGGTACTGGGAGCCTCCGGCTTTCGAGGTCTTCGCTGCGGACGGCCGCTTCCTCGGCACCGTGAGGGTGCCCGAGGGGCTCCGGGTCGATCCCGAGCCGGTGGTAAGGGGCGACCGGATCTGGGCCGTCTTCCGAGACGAGATGGACCTGCCGACGCTCCGGAGGCTCCGCATCGTGAAGGGCGGCCCCTCCGAGGCCGCCGGCACCGGCTGAGGGGCGAGGCAGAACATAACCGCGCCATCATAATCAGGCGCGAAGCGGTCAACGTCGACCAGCTCCACTACTTCGGCATGGACGCAGAGGGAGACTCGACCGATCCTAACGCCGGCTACCTCCGCGCGACGCACTTCCAGCAACCCATGGCTCTGCGTCGGGACTGGAGGTGAGCTTCTAGGCCGAGTCCGGCGCTCACCGCCACGTAGATCGTGCAGCAGAATCCGGCGGTCCCGGTACGGAAGGCGGGCGGGGCGGACGAGCAGGCCGCCTGCACGCCGCCGCCGACCGCTCCCGCTATTCCTTCTATCCCGCGGCCGCCTTCTTCTTCGGTGCCGCTTTCTTCTTGGGCGCAGCCTTCTTCTTGGGCGCAGCCTTCTTCTTGGGCGCAGCCTTCTTCTTCGGTGCAGCCTTCTTCTTCGGTGCAGCCTTCTTCTTCGGTGCGGCCTTCTTCTTGGGCGCAGCCTTCTTGCTGGGCGCGGCCTTCCTCGTGGACGTCGCCTTCTTCGCCGTCGCTGCGGCCTTCTTCGCACCCTTGCTGACGCTCTTCTTGGCCTTCGAGATAACCTCGTCGGCCTTCTTCTTGGCGGACTTCACGGCCTTCTGGCGGACCTTGGCCTTCCGGGCTTTCTCCTTCTCTTTCTGGGCCTTCAGCTTGGCTGCAGCCTTGGCCTTGGCGGCCTTCGCCTTGGCACGCTCGCGCTCGACCTTCTTCTTGGCAGCGGCCTTCGCCTTTTTCTCGCGCTCTTTCGCGGCCTTCACCTTGGCCCGCTCGCGCTCCAGCTTCCTTGTGGCAGCCGCCTTCGCCTTCTGTGCAGCCGTGGGCTTCTTCTTCGTGGCCATCTTGCCTCCAAAGTGAGCGGCAGCGATACGTCGGAAATCTCGCACCTGCCGAGGCGCGGACGCCAGGCTGGGAGAGTGCCAGGGGTGCTGAAGGTTCCCAAGGAGCTGGCGTGGGATGCCTGAGGATATCCTCAGCCAGCCACCTCAGTGCTTCACGTCCGATGCGTACTCCTCCAGCAACGCCTGGAAGCGCGGATGTTCGCGGAGCGGGTCCCACACCGGATCGATCTCCAGGATGTGGACCGTGAACCAGGAGGGAGCAGAGAACATCTCCTCCACGAGATCGATGGCCGCCTCGCAATGGCCCAGGCCCATGTGGGCCAGAGTCTCGTAGGTGAGGTTGTTCCGGCCCGAGGCGTGGTAGTCGCCGGTGGCGACGCGGAGCGCATGGTCAACTCCCGTGCACGACACCTCAACTCGACCCATCCCCGCATTCTGCCGCCTCCACGGCGGCCGCACTGTCCATTCCGTCCGTCGATGCGCCCTGCACCCGACCCGACTTGGCCCACCGCTTGAAATCCTTACTCTTAGGAAATGATATTCACATGCAGGTAAGGATGCCTCGAAGCACACTCACCAGCAAAGGTCAGGTCACGGTTCCCAAGGCCATTCGCGACCGGCTGGGAATTGAAACGGGTGACGAGATCTCATTCGAGCTGCGGCCGGACGGCGTGGTGGAAGTTCGCGCACTGAAGGGGTCCCTCATGGACCTGGCCGGGAGGCTCAAGCCGGCGGGCGGGGGCGTCAGCCTGGATGAGATGGAGACGGCCATCCGCACCGGGGGGACGCGGGAGTGAGGGGCGTCGACACCGGGAGTTGGAGTTCTCGGACGTGGACCGGTGCCTCGCGGCCCTCCGGCGATACAAGGCTGCCAAGGGAGACTTCGCCGATTACCTCATCGCCCAAGAGACGTGGGATCGCGGAGGCGACGCCCTCGTGACGTTCGACGCGACGCACCTGGCCGAGGAGGGCTTCATCGCCCCGAAGTAGGGCTGACCCCACGGCATGTTGCCCTCCGCGTGGCGTCCCGCATCGGGGGGCCCTATCATCGATGCCGCGGCGGATGAGCCGACGCGCGGAGCATGCGCTTCAAGAGCCTCCTCGATGAACCTGGCAGCACCCCCTCCCGACATCGTCGACCGGCTGGTTCAGCACCGTACCGTCGGTGGCGTGCCCCGCTCCGAGCTCGAATGGCTGGCCGCCCACGGCCGCATCCGCACCGCCGAGCCGGGAGAGTACCTCGGGCGTAAGGGCCAGACCTTGGACGAGTGGCAATTCGGCCTCGAGATCCTCCTGAGCGGCCGCATGGCCATCCACGTGGATCGCGGTGCCGGCCTACGGAAGGTGATGCAGTGGCAGGCCGGAGACGTCACCGGCGTCCTCCCGTTCTCCCGCATGAAGACGATGATGGGCGACTCCATCGTGGAGACGCCGGTGGAGGCCCTGTCGATCGCCAGGGATCTCTTTCCCGAGCTGGTCCGCGACTGTCCTGGGCTGACGGCGACCCTCGTCCACGTGATGCTCGATCGTGCCCGTGTCTTCAACACGAGCGCGTGGCAGGACGAGAAGATGGTGTCCCTGGGCCGCCTCTCGGCCGGTCTCGCCCACGAGCTGAACAACCCGGCTTCGGCGGTGGTCCGGGGCGCGGCAACGCTTCCGAAGGTGATGGCCGAGGCGGAGCGGGCGACGGCGCGGCTGGCGAGGACCGGCCTGACCGACGACCAGCTCGCGGCAATCGCTGCGGTAAGGCAGGCCTGCATGAGGGAAGACGCGCCGGTATCGCGCTCACCCCTGCAGCGCGCCGACCGCGAAGACCAGATCGCCGAGTGGCTGCAGGCCCACGGTGCCGACCTCTCGGCGCTCGACGATCTCGTCGATACCGCGGCAACGATGGAGGCCCTGGACGAGCTCGCGCGCCACCTCGAAGGGGACCAGCTCGACGCGGCCCTCGACTGGGTGGCGGCGGGGTGCGCGGTGCGCTCCCTGGCGTCCGAGGCCGAGCAGGCCGCGACGCGCATCTCGGAGCTGGTCAGCTCCATGAAGCGCCTGACCTACCTGGACCAGGCGCCGGTCAGGGCGCCCCTCGACCTCGAGCGCGGCATCCGGGACACGCTTGCGGTCCTCGGGAACAAGGCGCGCAGCAAGGCGGTGAGCGTGGCGGTCGAAGTGGAGCCGGAGCTGCCCGAGGTGAGCGCCGTGGGGGGCGAGCTGAATCAGGTCTGGATGAGCCTCATCGACAACGCCCTCGATGCCGTGGGGCAGGCCGGATCCGTCGCTGTGACGGTGAAGCCCGAAGGGCCGTGGATGGTCGTTCGTGTCGTGGATGACGGTCCGGGCATCGAAGCCGACATCCAGGAAAGGGTCTTCGATCCGTTCTTCACCACGAAGGCCCCGGGAGAGGGAACCGGCCTCGGGCTGGAGATCGCCCGGGCGCGTATCCGGGGCCATGGGGGGGACGTCGACTTCGAGTCCCGCCCCGGCCGGACGGAGTTCTGCGTCCGACTGCCGTTGGAAGACTAGGAGCCGTTCGGCTGCTCCACGTCCCGAGCAGCGTACACACACTCGGCCTGCACAGGCTCGCACATGACGACTCCCCGGAATCAAACTCCCACATTCTCTCCCCCGGACCGAGCCCAGGTGGTCATCGTCGGCGGTGGCATCATCGGGTGCTCGGTGGCCTACCACCTGGCTCACATGGGCTGGAAGGATGTGGTGCTGCTGGAGCGGGACCGCCTCACCTCCGGAACCACGTGGCACGCCGCCGGCCTCATGGTGACGTTCGGCTCCCTGTCGGAGACGTCCACGGAGATGCGCAAGTACACCCGGGATCTCTTCACGAGGCTGGAGGCCGAGACGGGACAGGCCACCGGCTTCAAGCCCATCGGCTTCATCGAGGCGGCGGCCGACCCGGACCGGCTGGAGGAGTACCGCCGGGTGGCGGCCTTCAACCGCTGGTGTGGCGTGGACGTGCAGGAGCTCTCCCCCGGCGAGGTGAAGAAGCTCTTCCCCCTGGCCGACGTGTGCGACGTCCTCGCCGGCTTCTATGTGGCCGACGACGGCGTGGTGAGCCCCGTGGACGCCACCCTGGCCCTGGCCAAAGGCGCGCGCATGCAGGGCGTGACCGTTCTCGAGAACACCCCTGCCACCGGGGTGCTGGAGAACGGCGGCAGGGTCACCGGCGTGTCCACCGCCCGGGGGGACATCGAGGCCGAGTACGTGGTGAACTGCGCCGGCATGTGGGCCCGTCAGTTCGGGGCCATGGCCGGCGTGAACATCCCCAACCAGGCCGCCGAGCACTACTACCTCATCACCGAGGCCCTGGAGGGCATCTCGCCGCACATGCCCGTCTTCGAGGACCCGTCGTGCCACGCCTACTACCGGGAGGAGGTGGGCGGCCTCATGATCGGCCTCTTCGAGCCGGTGTGCGCGCCCTGGATGGTGGGGGGCGTGCCCGAGGACTTCTCCTTCGGCGAGATCGAGCCGGACTGGGACCGCATGGGACCATACCTGGAGAGGGCCATGAGCCGCGTGCCTGTCTCCATGGAGACGGGCATCCGGAAGTTCTTCTGCGGCCCGGAGAGCTTCACGCCGGACCTTAGCCCCATCGTGGGCGAGGCGCCGGAGCTGGAGAACTACTTCGTGGCGGCGGGGCTGAACTCCATCGGCATCCTCACCGGAGGCGGCCTGGGCCGCATCGTGGCCCACTGGATCATCAACGGCCGGCCCGACACCGACGTCACCGGCATGAACATCGACCGGCTGCACCGCTTCCAGTGCACCCCTGAGTATCGACGCGAGCGCACGGTGGAGTCGCTGGGCATGGTGTACCAGTGCCACTATCCGACCCGTTCGCTCCTCACGGCCCGGGACGCCAAGACCTCGCCCATCCACGACCGCATCGCCGCCCGTGGGGCGTACATCCAGCGCCCTCCCCGCCCCCACGATGCGGTCGTAGACGTGGGTGGCCTGCTCCGCCGGCACGTAGAGCTCGTAACCCAGCTCTCCCAGGTACGTGATCCGGATGCACAGGAGCCGGGAATACCCGATCTCGATCTCCCGGGCCGTGCGGAAGGGGAACGCCTCGTTGGACATGTCCGCTTCGGTGAGGCGCTGCATGAGCTCCCGGGAGCGCGGGCCCTGGATGTTGATCTGGGCGAAGCCGGAGGTGACGTCGGTGACGAAGTTCCTGGTGCAGGGGCGGGATGCCGGCAGGGCGCTGAACTTCATTTCCGCCAACGACGTGGACGGCGACAGCGGCGTCATCACCTACACCCAGTGGCTCAATGAGCTCGGCACGCTGGAGGCCGACCTCACCGTCACCAAGCTGGACGCCGAGAAGTACATGGTGGTCGTGACCGACACCATGCACCGCCACGCCGAGACCTGGATGCGCCGCCATATCCCCCGCGACGCCCACGCCTTCGTCACCGACGTCACCTCCGGCTTCGCCCAGATCAACATCCAGGGCCCACGCTCCCGGGAGCTCATGCAGCGCCTCACCGAAGCGGACATGTCCAACGAGGCGTTCCCCTTCCGTACGGCCCGGGAGATCGAGATCGGGTATGCCCGGCTCCTGTGCATCCGGATCACGTACCTGGGAGAGCTGGGTTACGAGCTCTACGTGCCGGCGGAGCAGGCCACCCACGTCTACGACCGCATCGTGGGGGCGGGGAGGGCGCTGGAT
>JARRLD010000252.1:0-8912 GCA_037387345.1 Gemmatimonadota bacterium | reverse complement strand
GAGACGATCTTCGAGATCACGTCTGCGACCAAGACGTTCACCGCAGCAGCCCTCGGGATGCTCGTGGCCGACGGGGCCCTGAGCTGGGACGATCCGGTGTCTCAGCACCTTCCTGAGTTCGAGCTGGGCGACCCCTACGTGACCGACCGGCTCACGTTTCGTGACCTGTTGGCCCACCGCACCGGGCTAGCGTACGGCAGCAGCCTGCGAGATGGTCCCTATGACCGGAACGCCCTCATCTCCCGGATGCGGTATCTACCCTTCCGACACGGTTTTCGGGAGGGGTTTGCCTATATGCACCTTCCCTATCTGGCCGCTGCAAAGGTCCTCGAAGACCAGAGCGGGATGTCCTGGGACGGGTTCCTGCGGCGGCGCATCTTTGACCCGCTGGGAATGAGTCGGACCTCGACTACCATCGCCGGGATCGAGGATGACCCCAACGGAGGGACCCCCCACGAGATGGTGGAGGGGGTCATGACTCCCGTGCGCTGGATCAACCGCGACAACGTCGGGCCCGCGCTGTCCATCAACTCGACCGCAGACGACCTGGCGCGGTGGGTGGCCTTCAACCTCGGCGACGGGACCTGGGAGGGACAGCGACTGCTTCCCGCGACCGTCCTGGAAGAGATCCACGCTCCGTGGAACGTGATTCCCCTGGAGACCCGCTGGAGGGACGGCCGCGCCTTCCGGGAATACTACCCCGTGGCCAACCTCATGGCTGCCAGCCTGGGGTGGTTTGTCTCCGACTACCGAGGGCGAACTCTGGTCGAGCATTTCGGACGGTTTGCCGAGATCGCCTTCCTGCCGGAGGAGGGTGTGGGGGTGGTGGTGCTCATGAACACCCCCGCGGACCTGCGTTACGCCCTCACGTATTGGCTCCTCGACCGATCGCTGGGCGTGGACGGTCCCGACTGGAGCGAGGTCATGCTCCGAGAGACGGAAGCGGCGCGGAGGGACCGCGAACGGGTTGCCGCCCAGAGAATCGAGACCGTGACACCCGGCCCTGCTTCCCTGCCGACAGAGGCGTACGCCGGCGACTTCGAAGACCCGCTCTATGGGACGCTGCACATCGAGAGCGTCGGTGAACGACTGTCGCTGCGCTTCAGCGATATCCGGAACGGGCCTTTGGAGCACATCGGGGGTGACGCATTCCGCATTACATGGTCGGAGCCCCGCTTCGGGGAGGGGATCGTGCGATTCCTGGTCGATCGCGGGCGGGTAGTAGCCGTCGAGGTGGAGGGGCTGACCACGTTTCAAGCGCCTTATCCGTCCTGAGAGCACGGCGCGCCTGTCGCCATCTTCACCCTCGTTCCTCATCGCCACCAGGCAGGCTGGGTATCGGCCGCGGGATGGTGCGTCAGGTTGGCGACACGGGAGCCGTCGGCCTCCATGACGTAGATCTCGTAGTTTCCGCCCCGGTTGGTGCGACCACGCCGGCAGCATGTCCCAGCCGGGGTCGTTCGTCAGGTTCACGAGATGGGAGGTCGAGCCGTGCGTCCCGCTCGAGGGACTGCAGGTGGACGATGGAGCCCTCGAGGTGCAGCACGTCGGTCACCACATTGCCCCCGGAGCCCGGGATCCCCAGGCCGTGCACGACCAGCACCTCGCCCGTGCTCGTGTTGGGCACGAAGGAGACCTCCGAGGGATCCGCGTTGATCAACGCCGCGGACTACCACCTTCACCGTCCCGCTGATGTCCGGGTCGTCGCTGGTGTGGGTCGTGAACCCCGCCCCCCGGTCGTTGTACTCCCGGACCGCCTCGCGGACGACGTTCAGCATGGGGTGCGTGTACGCGCCAATTGACGTACGTCAGACCTTCCGGGATCGTCCGCGGGCTCGTGAGCAGGTCCAGGTCACCCGCGGTCTATCCTTTCTCCGGCCCGGGATTCGGATCGAGATCCGGAGCCCGTCGCAGCGGTGCGGGCGTGAAGTAGCCTACCGGTCCGACTTCCCCGGTTCGAACGCGGTCCACCTCCTCCAGAAAGGCCGGGTCCGGCTCCAGCTGAAGCTCCGACATGAGCTGCTCGCAGTGGGCTTCAGCCTCCGCCAGAGCGTTGACACGGTCCCCGGCCCGGGCCAGGGCGATCATGCGCCGCACGACGAGGCGGCTGTTGTGACGATCCATTGCCACGGCGCGGGCCCACCAGTCGGCTGCTCCGTCCCATCGTCCTTTCTGTTCGGCTCCCTTGGCCAGGCGTTTGACCGCCTCCAGACAGTCCCGGAAGAGCCGGTTCCGCTCGTCCTCGACCCACCGCTCGAACGCCATGGCCCTGCTCGGCTGGACGCCGTCGAGGAGAGGCCCCCGGTACATGGAGACGGCCTCGGCGAGGCGGCCGTCACGCCAGGCGTCGGAGAACTCGCTCACATCGGACGCGACCTTCGCAGCATTGAGACGGAGGAGGTCGCCCTGGCTCAGGACGGCGTCGTGGCCGAGGGCCTTGCGGATGCCGTGCACGGCGTTCCTCAGATTGTGCCGTGCATGGGCGTCGTCACTCTCCGGCCACAGGAGGCCGACCAGGCGGGCTCGGGTGCATCCGAGGACTCCACAAACCGCAAGCACTGCGAGGACGGCTTCCGCGGCACGTTTGGGCAGGGACGGTGGCTCGCCGCTCGACGGCACCTCCAGCGCAAAGCCTCCAAACAGGCGAAGTCGGACCTTGTCGGCTTCCATTCGCCACGCCCCCACGCAGCCGTCCGGCATCCGCGCCGGCTGTACCAATGCTGCGCCGAACGCCATGCAACGGCAAGTGCCGGGCCCTCGTTCCGCTCAGGACGAGGGTGGTGGTGGGGGGCTCGGACATGCGCGCAGCGCCGGCACCAGCTCGCAGCGAAGCTCCGCGGCGCTGGCGAACCGGTCGCGCGGCTCTTTGGCCAGGCAGCGCTGGAGAACTGCGTCGAGGGCACGCATCGCCGGACCCGTTCCGGGAAGGTGGTACGGTTCCAGGATGATGGATGCCAGCAGCTCCCTGTACGTCCCGCCCTGGAAGGGCCGCTTCCCCGTGAGGGCCTCCACCACCATCACGCCGACGGCAAAGATGTCGGTCCGGGCGTCCACCTCGTTTCCCAGGAGCTGTTCCGGCGACATGTAGCCCGGCGTGCCGAGCACCATTCCCGAGGTGGTCAGCTGGTCACTGCTCGTGTCGATGGGCCGTAGCTTGGCGATTCCGAAATCCAGGATCTTCACCACGGGTGGGCCATACTCCGGCCGCACGCGCACTACATTGTCAGGCTTGAGATCCCGGTGGATGACGCCTTCTTCGTGTGCCGCGGCGATGCCCTCCAGGGAGGGTCCGAACCATTCGGCGGCGGCGCGACCCGACAGCGGGCCCATACCGGCAAGCTCCTCACGCAGGGTGACGCCGCGGATCCGTTCCATCACCAGGTACGCGCCGTGGGGCTCCACGGTACCGTAGTCGTACACGCTGACGATGTTGGGATGCTGGATACGCGCGATGGCCGTCGCCTCGCGCCGGAAGCGGCGCGAGGCGTGCTCGTGATCGAGGCCCCGTCCGAGAAGGAACTTGATGGCGACGCAGCGCTCCAGCCTCAGGTCGAAGGCTTCGTACACTGCCCCCATTCCCCCTCGCCCGATGAGCTGGTCCAGTCGGTAGTGGCCAGCCACCGTTCGGCTGACCGGTAGCGAGAGGCCCAGCTCGTGCCCGTCCCGGTCACACCGCTCGGCATCCGAATCATGACAGGAGCCGCACTTCGGGCACTCCTTCACGAGGTTCACCCGGTCCGGCTCGAGGTGGGCGAGCACGTCGGTGCGAATGAGGCGTTCCTCGTTGATGCGCTCCCGGAGTATCAAATAGTCCCGGACCATGGCCGCCTGCCTGGCCACCGCGCCGAGGAGGGAGAGGTCTTCGCCCGAGTAGGGTTCATCGGAGCGCTTTTCTCCGAGCATCAGGACCCCCACCGGGCGCTCGTCGCTGCCTGCCATAGGTACGGCGAGTCTGATGCCGGCCGGTAGATGGCTAACGTCGGTGATTGGGGCATCCGGCCCCACCCCTTCCCGGGCGATCCGAGACAGGAGGTGCTCAGGGGGTGGGTCCGGGTCCCCCCGGAACCACACCCTCGTGATCGTGGGGTGAAGGGCATGGTCCAACTGTGCACGCAGCAGGGAGGACACGTCCGCCGGTGCGGCCAGTCGCCGCAGGTCGTCCATGAGGCCGACCAGGACCTGCTCCCGGTCGTACTGCTCCCGGAAGAACCGGCGGTCCAGCCAGCGGCCCAGTGGCCGCCGGAATCGGAGGGAGAGTCCGCCGGCGGCGATCAGCCACAGGTAGGCGAGGTTCTCCGTCAGGATCTGCTGAAGCGTTTGGTCGCGGTGCACCACCGCCGTGCTCAGAAGGGCGAGGAGGGGCAGAGCGAGGAGGACCTGAAGCGCGCGCCTGGCCAACAGGTACCGCAAGCCCCTTCGCACCACCACGGCGATGTCGAAGACCCGGTGCCGGACGACGGCGTAGGCGACTCCCAGGGGGATGAGCACGGTGCCTGCGTTGGTGACCAGATTCACCACCCCATGGACCTGCACGAAGGTGGGCGACAGATCCTGGGTGGCCGTTGCCCGGATCAGCGCAAAGGTGGCCCACACGAGCAGCGGTGACAGCCCGGCGACGGACGAGTACACAACCCATCGGATGCGTCTCCGCGTCTCCCGATCGCCGACCCTGCGATAGGCTGATGCGATCAGCATCACCGAGCCGATGACAAGCGGGAACATCAGAGCGTCGCCGATGATCGGTTTCAGGCGAAGCCGCGTTGCGTGCGCTGCGGCCCACGCCGCGGTGGCACCGGCCCCCTGGGTGAGGAAGGTCCAGTTGAGGGGCTGGCTGATCAGGATCGCGGCCACGCACCAGGCGTAGAGGAGCCACAGCAGACCGAGGGAGAGCCTGCCGCGCCGCACCCCCGCGGGAAACGCGTAGAAGAAGTGGTAGCCGAGCACGATGTGCAGCGGCTGATAGAGGCTGCCCGGGATGACACCGGGAAAGACCCCCACCTGGAAGTAGACGATCCCGGTGGAGAGCCCGGCGACGAAGGCGATACGAGCCACGCCGTCGTCGGGTCGGGCCCATCCGATGAAGAGTCCGACAACGCACCAGACGAGGGCGATCGTGAAGTAGACGAGGCGTGAGCCGAGCCTCCGTTCCCCGGCCGAGACCGTCAGCGTTTCCTCGACTTCGCGGTCGTTCCGCTCAACCCGGATCGAATAGCGCTTCCCGATGGGTGCGGTCCGGCGGAAGTAGTACGCTCCGTACCGCCCGATGAGCGTGTCTCCGTCGAGGCTGATCAGCCGGTCGCCCTCCAGGAGGCGATCTGCGGCAGGACCTGCGGGGTCGACGCTGTCGACGACCCATGCATCCCCGCGCTGGGCGTCGAGCCATCCGATGGAGCGCTGGGCCCCACCGTGACGCGCCAGGGCCGTCGCGGCGAGTGTGCCCACGCCGAGGGCCAAAGCCCCGCCGAAGGCGACGGCGATCCGGAACCTGGCCACGTCCGGGACCAAGGGATGGAGCGCCATGCGTCCACATCCTCGGAGGGAGGGAACCAGAGGGCAGCCGCGACCCTAATCTAGCAGCTTTCGGTGGACGGTCGGGGGTTGGGGACGACCGACGCCAGCAGACGCCGCGCACACGGTCTGACGGACAGCGCCCCAGGGCTCGAGGGACCTCCCCTCAGCCCAGAACCCAGGCCGTTCCGCCGATGACCAGGATGACGACGGCGGCTGCCACCTTGAGGCCCACGGACAGGGTCCGGGCCAGCAGGACCCCCCAGCCGACGCGTCCCGCTGAGGCCACGTCCCGGAGCTCGTAATAGGTGACCAGGGCGGCGCCCAGGAATGATCCGAGGAACCCCCCGACGACCGACCCCACCACGGGGATCGGCGTACCGACCAGCACGCCGGCCAGCCCGCCGCCGATCGCCGCCCAGAAGGCCCGGGGCGAGCCACCGTACCGGACGTTCATGCTCCGCACCACCAGCCACTCGGCGACCTCCGCTGTCGTCGCGAGCAGGAACGACCCGACGACCACCCAGACCGGAACCTCACCGGCCCCCACGCCCATGGGTAACGTCGGGAGCCTCCTCATCCGCCCGGCAGGAGGAGGGCGCCCATCCCCCTCAGTCGGCTCTCCAGGGCGGCCAGTTCGTCCAGCAAGGCATCCATCCGGGGCCGCAAGGCCTCGAAGTCGCGCTCGGCGATGGTCAGCTGCTCCCGCTGCTGACCGGTGGGGGCCGAGGTGGCGTTGAACGACGAGCGCAGCGCGCTTCCCACCCGACCGCTGATGGAGGGCGGCGTCTCGAACTGCCTCCGTGCCACGCTCCCGTCCCCGAACAGCGCGATCTGGAGATCGGCGGCCCGAAGCTGCAGCTCACGGGCGTCGGTCTGGAGGTCGGTGGGCACATCGGGGGAGCGCTGGATCGCAGTTCTCACGTTGACCAACCGCTCACCGAAGTCCTGAAGCTGCCGCGACGCGGTTCGTATCCGCGCCTGGAGCGCGTCGGCCTCCTTCTGGAAGGACAACAGCGCGTCTCGGTCGTCGGTGGCCAGGGTCGCGTTGTTGAGGGGCACGACCTCGAAGGACACGGGGCCCGCCAGCTCGCTGGTCACGCCCTCGACCACGCGCGCCAGTGACACCCGGTACGTGCCCGGGGCGACGAACGGCCCGTCGGGTCCGTCGTCGAGGGGATCGAAGTCTCCGCTCTCGTCCACCGGCGTCATGGACACGTGGCGGAGGCCCCAGGCGATCCGGCGGATGCCGGTCCCGTCGCGGGCCGGGAGCCGACGCACCACGTTCCCCCCGTCGTCCGTGATGGTGAAGACGAGATACGGGTCTTCCTCCCGGTCTTCGGCCCGCATCTCCTCGAATGAAGGATACCGCACGGGATCGCCTGCTTCCCGCGCCTCACGCTCCGCCTGGCGGCGAGCCTCCTCCAGCGTCTGGACGTCGTCCTTCACGTAGTAGGTGATGAGGGCGCCGAAGGGCGGGTTGTCGGCGGTGTAGTAGTCTCCACCCTGCTCGCCCCGTTGCCGGTTCTGCTCCATGTAGAGGAGTGCGTCCCGAACGGGGAAGATGTGGGCGTCACTGGCGAGCACATCGGGCGTGGCGTGCCTGAGCGGCGTGTAGTCGTCGAGGACCCAGAACCCGCGACCGAAGGTGGCCAGCACCAGGTCGTTCTCGCGCTCGTGGATGGCCAGGTCGCGCACCGCGATCGTGGGCAGCCCGCTCAGCTCGATCCACCGCTGTCCTCCGTCCTGCGTGAAGAAGACGCCGAACTCGGTGCCCGCGAAGAGCAGATCGGGCTCGGCGGGGTCCTCGGCCACAGCGTACACGCTGCCGCGTCGGGGTAGGTCGCCTGCAATCGACGCCCAGCTGGCGCCCCGGTCGGTCGACTTCAGCACGTACGGCTGGAAATCGCCGTTCTTGTGGTTGTTGAAGACGGCGTAGACGGTGTTGGCGTCATGGGAGGAGGCAAGCACCATGTTCACGTAGGTCCGGTCCGGCACGCCGGGGAAGGACCCGTAGCGGGTCCACGAGCTGCCGGCGTCCTCGGTCATGTGGATGAGCCCGTCGTCGGTCCCGACGTAGATCAGGTCCTCCTGAACCGGGCTCTCGGTGAGCGCAACGATGGTGCCGTAGATGGTGGTGGACGCGTTCTTGCCCACGGCGTCCATGCCCCACACGCGCCCCATGAGGGGGATGACGTTACGGTCGATCTGTCGGCTAAGGTCCCCGCTGATGGTGGTCCAGCTCGAGCCGCGATCGTCGCTTCGGAAGAGCTTGTTCGCGGCGAAGTAGAGACGGGTGTTGGAGTGGGGGCTGACCAGGAGGGGCGCGTCCCAGTTCCACCGCAGCGCCTCGCCCTCCTCGGTGGGCTGCGGCTGGATGAAGACGGACTCGCCGCTCGCCCTGTCGTAGCGCGACAGGTTCCCGTACTGACTCTGGGCGTAGACGATGTCCGGGTTCAGCGGGTCGACGGCGCTCTCGAAGCCGTCACCTCCGTTGGTCACGATCCAGTCGGCGTTGCTGATGCCATTCTCGTCCAGCGTGCGCGACGGCCCGCCCATGGACCAGTTGTCCTGGGTACCGCCGTAGACGTTGTAGAACGGCGTGTCGTTGTCCACCACCACCTTGTAGAACTGGGTGACGGGCAGATTGCGCTTGAAGTGCCAGGTGCGGCCCCGGCTCCACGTCTCGTAGGCGCCGCCGTCGCCGCCGATGAGCATGTGCCGGGTATCGTGTGGGTCGATCCAGATCGCGTGGTCGTCCACGTGCCGATTCGGGTTCGGGAAGCGCTCCAGCGTCTGGCCTCCGTCGGTCGTGACCCGCGTGTAGGTGTCGACGGCGTAGACGCGCTCGGGATCTGCGGGGTCGCACACGAGCTCCTGGTAGTAGTTCCCCCGGCTGGTCCAGTCGTTCACTTTCCGCCAGCTTGCGCCCCGGTCCGTGGAGCGGTAGAAGCCCCCGGCGTCGTACTGCGCTTCCACTACCGCATAGACGTAGTCCGGGTTGGCGGGAGACAGGCAGAGCCCGTACCGGCCCACGTCCACGCTGGGAAGGCCGCGGGTGAGCTCGTCCCAGGTCTCGCCGCCGTCCGTCGTCTTGTATAGCCCCGACTCGGGTCCGCCCGAGACCAGCGTCCACACCTTCCGCTGCCGCTGCCACGCCGCCGCGATGAGCACGTCGGGGTCACGTGGGTCCATGACCAGGTCCGTCACGCCCGTGTGCTCGCTGATGTCCAGGACCTTGGTCCAGCTCCCGCCTCCGTCGGTGCTCTTGTAGAGGCCGCGGTCTCCACCGGAATTCCACAGCGGGCCCTGGGCGGCGACCCACACCACGTCCGAGTCCCGGGGATCGACGAGGATCTCACCGATGTGCTGGGAGTCCTCCAGGCCCATGTGGGTCCACGACC
>JARRLD010000251.1:0-12606 GCA_037387345.1 Gemmatimonadota bacterium | reverse complement strand
CCGCATCGTCCAGAGCTCCGTCCCCCGGTCGGCGTCGGCGGATGCCTGGCGGGTTGACGACGAGCCGCTCCTGGTGCTCGGCGGCGGACCGGATGGAGATCTCTACGACGTGGCCGGTGCGGTGAGGTTGTCCGACGGGAAGATCGTTGTCGGTGACGGCGGCTCGGGTCGGGTCCGCTTCTTCGACCGGGACGGCGGGCCGCTGGGCTCCGTAGGCGGACGGGGAGAGGGTCCCGGAGAGTTCGTCCTCCTCCAGTCTCTGGGGGTCGGACACGGGGACACTGTGTGGGCCTACGACTTCCAACTCCAGCGCATGAGCTTCTTCACGGCGCCAGGGACGCTTACGCGCGTCGTGAGCCTTCGTCCACGGCTCCCTTCCGGCGTCCCGGTGGGATACCTGACGGACGGCACGTTGCTCCTGGCGCAGATGTGGGGCTCGGGGGACCCTTCGGCTCCCCTGACCCCAGGGGTGAGGCGAGAGGCGGCAGCGTACGTTCGATACGACGCGAGCGGGAGCCTCGTCGATACGCTGGGGCTCTTTCCCGGTCGGGAGGTCCTGCTCAGCCTGGAGGAGGGACGGGCCGTGATGGGAGCCATCCCCTTCGGGCGCACGGCGAGCCACACCGTCTTCGGAGACGGCTTCGTGGTCGGAGACCAGGTGCGCCATGAGCTGGGCGTGTTCGCGGCCGACGGGTTGCTGGTCGGGATCCTCCGTTGGGCGGGCCCCTCCCTCGAGCTGGCGGAGGCGGACGTGGAAGCGTGGCGCGCCGCCCAGCTGAGCTCGGCCGCTCCCGCGCGGCGTGCTCAGGTCCGGGCCCACCTCGCGGGTGTGCCCGTTCCCGACCGGCGACCGGCCTATCGCGACCTGCTCGCGGACGAGAAAGGGGCTCTGTGGGTGGGCGCGTACGCACACGCCGCCGAGACCGCGCGACGATGGGACGTCTTCGGCCCCGGCGGTCCATGGCTCTCGTCCGTCGAGATGCCCCCGGGCTTCCGGCCCACCCAGATCGGTCCCGATTGGATCCTCGGCATAGCCCGGGACGCCCTGGGCGTGGAACGGATCGAGCTCAGACCCCTTCAGCGTTGAGGTCGTGCTTCCTCAGCCGATGGTGATCCCCTCGAGGGTGTGACACCGGGCGCAGGTCCCCAGGGTCCTGCCGAAGATGCCCGACCGCATGGCCGGATCCTCGACCCGGCGCGCCTCGGTACCGAGATCGTGGATCTCCCTGGCCAGAGCGTTCGCCTCCTGGCCTGCGGCATCGTCCGGAAGGAAGATGGGATCATCGGTGAGGGCCACGGCTCCCGCTTCCCACAGTCGATCGGACGGTACGATCAGGCCCTCCCAGAGACGGTCGGTAGCCCATGCGTGGCGGCGCATGTGGGTGCCGGTGGCCGCCTCGGCCGGGGGCATCACGCCGGTCTCCATGCCGAGGCTCACCTCAGCCGCCCTGTGGCACCGGCCGCATGCGGCTCCGATCTCCGCAGCGTACCGAGCGGCGTCCTGGATGGAGGCGGCTCGCGAGACACTGCGGGAGAAGGCCCGCACGTCTTCGATGGGATTCTCGATGCCCCGTGGAAGATCCTGATGCTCGGGGTGCTCCGCGATGCGGAGGCCGGCCTGGCGGGCTGCCGCCAGGTCGCCCTGGATGATGGCGGACTGCATGTCACCCACCAGCGAAAAATGGGCCTGCATGTGGTCGGCCAGGGTCGATTCAGGCCGACCGGCGGACGAGCAGGCAACCAGAAGGGCCGTGAGGGACAGCACGGTAAAAAGCCGGACCGCCCTGGAGGGAGGATTTGGCGACGGCACGATATTCTCCATTTGGCCACCGTCGGTGAGGATCCGATGGCCGTGGAGGCGGGAGGGTCACGGCTGCTCTCCAAGATAACGGGATTCGTCCCGCGCGAGGACGCGGGCGCGGCCGGGTCGGGTCGGAACTCCGCCCCCTTCACGGGGGTCCGAGGGCCTCGCACGCGATCCTCGCAGAAAGGGCGACACCATGACGGAGCAGCTGGCCACGCTGGGAGGGGGGTGCTTCTGGTGCCTCGAGGCGGTCTTCGAGCAGGTGGAAGGGGTCGAGGAGGTGCGGTCAGGGTATGCGGGCGGTACGCTGCCGCACCCCAGCTACCGGGCCGTCTGCTCGGGGACCACCGGCCACGCCGAGGTCGTGCAGGTCCGCTTCGACGCCGAGGTCATCGGATACCGGGAGATCCTCGAGATCTTCTTCGGCATCCATGATCCGACGACCCTGAACCGTCAGGGAGCCGATGTGGGCACACAATATCGCTCGGTCATCCTCTACCACTCGGACGAGCAGCGGGACACGGCCCGTGCCGTCCTCCGGGACCTGGAGGACCGGAGGATCTGGGACGCGCCGCTGGTGACGGAGGTAGAGCCGCTCGAGTCGTTCTACGTGGCCGAACCGGAGCACCAGGAGTACTTCAGGCGGAACTCCACACAGCCCTACTGCCAGGTCGTGGTGGCCCCGAAGGTGGCGATGTTCCGGAAGAGCTTTGCCCACCGCCTGCGCCCGGCGGATTGAGGTAGAGGCTCAGTTCCGGGACGGATCCGATCCGGCGAGGGCCTCGAGGCGCATGTCGATGTCGACGATGCGCTCGGCGGCTTCCGGAAGTCCGACCAGCATCCCGCCGGCGGGTTCGATGAGCTGGTAGAGCAGTCGAGCTTTCTGCAGCCCTTCGCGGGCCTCTGCGCCGCGTTCCTCGACCTGGGCCTGAAGGCTGTCCAGGTACAGGAGCTCCGCGATGAGCCAGCAGCGTCCCGGCTCCACGTCTCCGGCGGGAGACACGAGCATGTGCAGGGTCTCACCGGAGAATCCTCGCAGCAGGGTCAGATCGTACCCGGCCTGTCCTGCCAGACCGGAGAGCTCCTGGTGGACGAGCCGGGAGTCGGTCTTCCGTCCGAGAATCCGGTTTCGGAGCTCGATGAGCGCCGCGCCCATCTGTTCGATCAACCGGAGGATGTAGTCCCGCTGGTGCATGCTCGATCTCCTCGACCGGGCAGTGTGCATCGTGCCCGAGGTGGGGGCAAGGCTCGTTGGGGACGCTGGCTGCCCGTGGGGGCAGCGTGCAGATTGCGCACGCCGTTATTCCCACGTTCCGGCGAATCACCTCTTCCCTGGGGGACCCCGTGCGCGCCAACTTCGCCCTGACGTCGACGCTCTTCGTCCTGCTGGTGTCTTCTGCCACCGCCTTGCGGGCTCAGGCGCTGGGGCCTTCCCGCACCGGACCGGCCATCGCGGATTTCGGCCCCGTCTACACCGTGGAGGAACCGGACTTCCCGACCGATGCGGAGGCTACCTACCGTGTGGTCTTCGAGGTTTCGCAGGGGGCGAACGACCCGGGGGACATCAATCCCCGAATCGAGACGCTCGCCCGATTCCTCAACATGCACGCACAGGTTGGTGTGCCGCGGGAGAACATGAAGCTGGCTCTGGTACTTCACGGCACGGCCGGGAAGGATGCCCTTGGACACGAGGGATACCGGAAGCGGTTCGGGACGGAGAACCCCAACGGACCGCTTCTGGAGGCGCTGAGTGAGTACGGTGTCCGAGTCATCCTGTGCGGACAGACCCAGATGCATCGGGGTTTGGGCAGGGACGAGCTGTCCCCCGAGGTCGAGGTTGCGCTGTCGGCGATGACTGCCCTGGTTTCCCTCGCCTCGGAGGGCTACCGCCTCATTGGCTCGTAGGCGAGGCCGAGGCCTGGATTTCGGTGAGTAAGCTGGTAGCTTCGTTAGGGCTCGCCCCGGACTTTATCCGCGAGAACTCAGATTATTCGACCCATTGGAGGGTTATCCATGCCCAAGCCCCCGGGCAACGTCGTCTTGAAGTGGCGCAAGCTTGCTGACGAAGGCTACTTGTACGCAGAGATCGCCCGCATGTACCCTGCGTACTCCGTCGATCAGGTGAGGCATTACTGCCTTGGCCACACAGGACGGGACATCGGTGGACCCGTGCAGCAGGTGGATCGTTGGTACGGGTCCAACGTATGGCTTCGTGGCTCCAACTCGCCCCATGCGCAGCTGAGCGAGGCGCAGGCGAAGAAGGTGCTCAACGACTGGGATGAGAAGGCCGATCGCTGGAAGACTCCAGGCGCCGAGTGGGCCAGACGACTGGGCGTCTCTCCTTCGACGATCTACATGCTCCGCAGAGGGGAGACCTGGTCGCATCTGGAGCACCCCAATCAGGGCCGGAAGCCCAAAAAGAAGAAGAAGCAGAAGACGCGCTGATCCGCACGCGCGGCGCGTCGGTCAGCGGCCTTTCAGCGGGAGATCACCTCGACGGGGGCGCGGCCCGGCTTGCGCCGCCGAAGGAGTAGCCGTGTTCCGCTTCAGGCACACATTCCTCGTCCTGTCGGTGTTGGGCGCAGCCTGCGCTCCGGATGAGACCACCGTGGCCGACCTCCTCTTGGTCGGTGGGTCCGTCCTCGACGGTACTGGGTCGGAGCAGGTCGTGGCGGACCTGGCCGTCACAGGCGACCGGATCACCTTCCTCGGGGACGCCGAAGCCTCCGGATTCCAGGCCCGGGACACGCTCGACGTGTCGGGCCTTCTGGTCACTCCCGGGCTGGTGGACATGCACTCCCACGCGGAGCTCGACGCAGACTACGGGCGCGACGCGCGGGCGTTCCTCCATCAGGGCGTCACCACCGTGGTGCTGGGGGTGGACGGGGGAGGCGGGTCGGAGGTGGCGGAGCGACTCGCCGGCTGGAGCCGGACGGGCGTCGGGGTAAATGCGCTCCTGTTCGTCGGCCACAATGCGGCCCGCCGGGCCGTGATGGGGATGGAGGACCGGGCCCCGTCGCCTGAGGAGCTCGACGCCATGAGGGCCTACGTCCGCAAGGGGATGGAGGAGGGAGCCTACGGCCTGTCGTCAGGCCTGTTCTATCTGCCCGGAAACTACGCCGCGACGGAGGAGGTCATCGAGCTGAACCGCGTGGCCGCCGAGTTCCCGGGCGCCATCTACGACACCCACGACAGGGACCTCGGCGCGTCGTACCCCCCGTTCGGGTACCTGAAGTCCATCGCCGAAGGGATCCGCATCGGTGAAGCGGCGGGCACCAAGGTGATCTTCAGCCACTTCAACGCCCAGGGTGCGCACAACTATGGGCGGGCGCCGGAAGGCGCGGCTCTGATCGAGGAGGCGCGGGCTCGCGGCGTCGATGTCCAGGCGGCCCAGCACGTGTACACGGCCACGCAGTCCAACCTGCGCTCCTACACGATCCCCGGGTGGGCGGCGGCCGGAGGAGACACCGCCATGGTTCGCCGATTCGATGACCCTGACACGGTGGTGATCATCGATCGGCAGAGCCGCGAGATGCTCGAGATCCGCGGCGGTGCGGACCGACTCCTGTTCGCCGCTGAACGGGAAGACCCTTGCCGAGGTGGCGGCGGAGTGGTCCGCTTCCGCGCCCCTGGCGGCCCGACGAATCCTCCGCGATGGAAATGCCGCGGTGATGAACCTCGGGCTCTACGACGCAGAGAACACCCGATACCTCGCCCAGAAGGACTGGATGATGACCTGCACCGACGGGCGGGATCCCGGTCCCGGGCAAGACGTCACCCATCCCCGGGTGTTCGGGGCGTTCACCAAGAAGCTCAAGGACCTGGTCATCGACGAAGACCTGCTGACGATGCCGTTCGCCATCCGCTCCATGACGGGCCTGGCGGCGGACTTCCTCGGGTGGACCGAGCGCGGCTATCTGAGGGAGGGGTACGTCGCCGACATCGCGGTGCTGGACGTGGATCGGATCCAGGACCGCGCCACGTACGAGCAGCCCCAGCAGTACGCCGAGGGAACGGTCCACGTCCTGGTGAATGGCTCGTTCGCGGTGCGAGACGGCAGGGCCACCGGCGTCCTCGCCGGAAGGCCGCTGGTCCGCGGTGGCGCGGTGTTCGGGGGGGACGGTTGACCGGGCTTTCCCCCACATCGGTTTCAGCCGATTCCCTATAGTCCGGCTCGCGGCTCGGGCGCGACTCTGCCTTTGCGGCAAGACTCCGAGCTGGAGGTGCACCATGCCGGTCGATCGACTGCGGAAGTACCTCGAGGAGAACCACGTCAAGTACGTGACGGTTTCGCACTCGCCTGCCTTCACCGCTCAGGAGATCGCAGCCTCGGCGCACGTTCCCGGGAAGGAGCTGGCCAAGACGGTCATCGTCAAGCTCGACGGCGAGATGGCCATGGTGGTGTTGCCGGCTCCAGAGAAGGTGAGTGCCAACCGGCTTCAGGAAGTGACCGGCGCGAGTGAGGTCGAGCTCGCCTCGGAACGGGAGTTCGCGGACCTGTTCCCCAGATGCGAGGTCGGGGCCATGCCCCCCTTCGGCAATCTCTGGGGGATGAAGGTGTTCGCGGACGCCCACCTCCGGGAGGACGAGCTCATCTCCTTCCGCTTCGCCTCCTCGAGACCGCCGGGCGGCGGGCCCCCGGGTCCGCCGCCCTACGTGTCCGGGGTGGAGGTCAAGGACCCCTCAGGGCGTCTCCTCGTCGACGACGCCGGAAGAGGGGCGACGGGGCGGGGGTGGAGTCGTCTCCAACGCACCGCCCAGGAGCTGCTCCTGGAAGTCCACCCGGGCGTCGAGGTTGTCCAGCTTCAGCGCCAGCCCCGCGACTTCGGCGCGCAGCAGTGCGGTTTCCCTGGTCCCCAGGTTTGGGGTGGGCGCCTCCCGTCGGCCCACCTTCCCCACGATCCACTGGGCCAGGAGCGTGCCTGCAGCACCCACGGCGCCCCCGCTGAAGAACACGGCGGCGGCGATCACCCAGACTTCGGGACCCATGGACTCGACTCGCACCCGGAGGTTGCAGACTGGGCTCGGCTGGCTCGTGAAACCGGACGCAGCCCTCGCCTGGGAAGTTTCGTCGTGGACCCTGGCGCGTCCAGGGGTGGGTCGCTCACTTGCCTGCTCTTGGAGCACGGGAAGAAGGACAGCGCGGGAGGATGCCATGCAGCTCCACGTGGGCACCAGCGGGTACAGCTACAAGGAGTGGAAGGGGGTGTTCTACCCCGACGACCTTTCGGCCGGGGACATGCTCCGGTTCTACGGGAGCAGGCTGAGCGCCGTGGAGATCAACAACACCTTCTATCGGCTTCCCCGGATGAGCGTGCTGGAGGCCTGGTGCGAGCAGGTGCCCGACAGCTTCCGCTTCTCCATCAAGGCGAGCCGGAAGATCACCCACTTCAAGCGACTCAAGCCCGAGGCCGCGGACGAGACCCGATATCTGGTGGACACCGTGGGGACGATGGGCTCGCGTCTCGGCGCCCTCCTGTTCCAGCTGCCGCCCAACATGAAGGTCGACGTCGATCGGCTGTCCGCCTTCCTGGATCTCCTGCCGCCGGACGTGCCGGCGGCGTTCGAGTTCCGACACGACAGCTGGCGAGACGAGTCGGTCCATGAAGTGCTGCGTCGCCGGGGAGCGGCCCTCGTGTGCGCCGACACCGAAGACTCGGACGGCGACGAGCCCATCGTGGCCACGACCACGTGGGGATATCTCCGGCTACGGCGTCCGACCTATTCCGATGCGGACCTGGGACGATGGGCCGATACCATCCGGGCCCAGGGCTGGGAACGCGCCTTCGTCTTCTTCAAGCACGAGGACGAGGGGGCGGGACCGAGGATGGCGGAGCGCTTCGGCGCGGTCTGCGCGGACCGGACGGATCACGCGTCTTCGTGAGCCGGGTTCGCATCCAGGTCGTCGACCGGCCGCCGCCACCGTGGCGTTGTGCCTGCTACGCGTTTCCTTCGGTTTCCGGCAGGAACGCGATGCCCAGGGTGTAGATGCCCAGCGACCGGTGCCACAAGATCCGACCATCCGACGCATCGACGGCCAAAACCCCTCCGGGGGTGTTCACGTCGCCCTCCCACGTGACGTAGACGATGGGGCGGGCGGGGTCGAACGCGACGCCATGGGGATGGGCACCGGGCACGGGGATCCGGCTGGCCCCGTCAGCGTCCATGGAGAGCAGGGAGAGGGAGGAGCCACCCCGGTTCGCCACCGCGAGCCACGCTCCGCGAGGAGAGAGAGCCAGCTGTGCGGGGGCAGGGCCCGTAGGGCGCTCCGAGCGGTGGCCGGGGTCCAGCTCCAGCTCCACGATCGTTCCGCGGCCCATGAGCGAGACCCAGAGTCTCTCGCCGTCTGGTGACCACGCCGCGTTCATCGGCCGGGGTGGTGGGGCCGTGGAGTCCGCGACGGAGTACCGTCCCGTGATCTCCAGGCTGGCAGCGTCGAGGATGGCCACCTCGCTTCCCTGGGAGCACGTGACGGCGATCCGCTCCCCCGAGGGGCTGAATACGGCGTCGTGCGGTGCGGGGCACACCTCCGGTGCACCAACCACCGTCAGGTCCTCCGTGCGGATCACGGCTACCCGGCCGTGCCGGCCTCCTCCGGAACGCCAGTAGTCCGGAACCGCCGCCAGGGCGCCGTCGGGGCTGAGACGGACCCGTGAGGCTCCGGCCAGGGGGAGGGTGAGGCGTCCCACGAGGCGGTGTCCCCTCGTCTCGTACTTCCAGAGCGTCGGCTCGCCGTGGCTGAGGGTCGCGTACCAGTGCTGCCCGTCCGGAGCCACGGCGACGCCGTGGGGCTCGTCCCGCTCCCCGGGGCGACGATCCAGGGAGACGGAGTCGAGCACCGCACCCGAGGTGGCGTCGAGCACGAAGACCTGGTCGGTGAATCCGGAGGTGACGAGGAGGCGCCCGCCGCCCAGGGAAGGACGGTCACAGGAGCCGACGGCCCGGAGCAGGGACAGCACCACCAGGCGTCTGCGACGGCCCATGCTCAGCGCGGAGGGTCGAGGGCGACCAGGCCGTGGTTCATGTCCGCGACCCATACGAGCCCCTGGTGCACCTGCGGAGCCCAGGTACAGGTGTCGTCGCTCCTCCGGTCACAGGTCCCGGGTCCCGCGCCGTACTGGATGCCGGCGATCTCACGGCCCTGGCGGTCCAACTCTCCGAGGAGTTCCCCCGAGACGTCGAGGGCCCGAAGTCCTCTGCCGTACCATGCCAGGTACAGGACGCTCCGCCCCTCGTCCAGCCAGAGGTTGTGCGGCGTCTGGTCGGGGACGCGGAAGGTCGCCACCTCCCTCGGCTCCCGAAGATTGCGAACGTCCACCACGTGCAGGCGGCCCGGGGTGGAGAAGTCCTCCTCGCCCACGAACACATAGCCGGCGTCCGCCCAGTACCAGGCGTTGTGGGTCTGACCGCCCAGGTCGGTCAGCCTGGACACCTCGACAGGTCTCTGGGGGCTGCCACCGGCGATCCCGTGACCCACGTCGAGGATGATCAGACCCGCGTTCCAGTGGGACAGGAACGCGAGGCCGTCTCGCACATAGACGTCGTGGAGAAAGCTGGACCCCGCGTAGTACCGCGCCGCGATCGTCGGGGCGGTAGGATCGGAAAGATCCAGGACACGGAGCCCGCCGACGCCGTCCACCACGAGGTAGGCGTAGTCGCCCTCAATCCAGACGTTGTGCACGCCGGGCTCGAGCTCCCGGGAGAAGCGGGCAAGGGGCGTGGGGTCGGACGGATCCGCCATGTCCAGGACCGTGACGCCGTTCAGCCCGTCGTTGGACCCCTCGTGGGTCATCACGGCGATCCGCCCGTCCGCACGGACTTTCACGTCGTTGACGGTACGGGCGTCCACCCGCACCGAATCGACCTTGTAGGGCCCGGAGGGGTCGGACACGTTCCACGCGAACAGCGTGTTGCCGAACAGGAGGCCCCCAGGCCCCTCCCGGCCTCCCCAGGTCCCCGTGTAGGCGTGATCCCCCCAAAGCCACAGGTCCGACGTGAATCGCCCGGACTCTCGCCCCTGCCCTACCACCGTGAAGGTGCCCGTCAGCCCCCGCTCGGTGAGTGTGAACGCCGCGGTGTCCGCGGCGTCACCCACACCGGCTGTCAGGGTCACCGGGCCGGCGGCGTACCCGACGAACTGTCCGTTGGCGCCCACGTACCCGGCTCCCTCGGGTTGGACTGCCCAGGTCACCGGCGCGCCAGGGAGAAGCGCTCCGTCGGCGTCCCTCACCTCCACGGCAACCTGAAGGACGTCACCCTGCCGGAGGGTTTCCGGGACCGGCCCGATGGTCAGAGAGGCCGCGGCGAGCTCCTCCGCCGTGGGCACCTGGAAGCTCACCGTCATGGTGGCGACGGCCTCGGTGCCGGCCCGTGCAGCGACCGTCGCATCGTATCGACCGGGCGCCAGGGTACCCTGGAGCGAGACGTCGAGGGAGACGGTGGACGCGGCGCCGGGGTTCAGGGTGGGGATCTCCGCCGGCGTGGCCAGCACTCGCGCGCCGGGCACGGAGGCGCCGGAGACATCCCGGATGGAAGCGGGCTGGATCTCCACCGGACCCACGGCGCCACCCCCGCTGTTGCGGAGCTCCACGAGAGCGCCGCGCCCGTACCCCAGCTCGAGCACCTGGTCGGAGAACTCGAGGCGAGGCGGCAGCGTCGGGCCGGAGGCCCCGTCGCCACAGGCACCGAGGGCCAGCGACCCGAGAGGCCACAGGAGGAGCAGGGCAGGGTGTCGGTTCTTCATCGCGTTCTTGGTCCCGGGACGGAGCGTCACACCTACCCCGCATATACGCAGAGGGCTCCCGGGGTTTGCACGTCCGCCTCAGTCGACGTCGAAGGAAACCCCCTGGGCGAGGGGCAGCTCCGTGCTCCAGTTCACCGTGTTGGTCTGGCGGCGCATGTAGGCCTTCCACGCGTCCGAGCCCGACTCACGGCCGCCACCCGTGTCCTTCTCGCCGCCAAAGGCGCCACCGATCTCCGCGCCGCTGGTCCCGATGTTCACGTTGGCGATACCGCAGTCGCTGCCCCGATGGGAAAGGAAGTGCTCTGCCTCCCTGACGTGCTCGGTGAAGATGGCCGACGAGAGTCCCTGCGGTACGCCGTTGTGGATGGCCATGGCCTCGTCCATCTCGTCCACGGCCTCCCGGGGCGACGCGTCAGCGGCGCCGTAGTCGACGATGTACAGGATGGGGGCGAAGGTCTCGTCCTGGACGATCTGGTAGTGGTTCTCCGCCGCCGCGATGCACGGAGTGACGTACAGGCCGCCCGGCATCTCGTCGAGGGCCTCCCCGCCGTAGAGGATCTCGCCCCCGGCGTCCTGGACGGCCCGGCGGGCCGCCATCAGATCGTCCATGGCCTGCTGGTTGACCAGGGGACCCATGAGGATCTCGGGATCCATGGGGTCGCCGATGCGAATGCTGGCGTACGCCCGGACCAGACGCTCGACGAGCTCCTGGCGGACGGAGCGGTGGACGATGATCCGCCGCGTGCTGGTGCAGCGCTGGCCGGCGGTTCCCACGGCGCCGAAGAGGATGGCCGGCACCACCAGGTCCAGGTTGGCGTGCGGCGTCACGACGATGGCGTTGTTGCCTCCCAGCTCGAGGATGGTGCGTCCCAGTCGCTCGCCGACCACGGTGGCCACCCGCCGGCCGACGGCGCAGCTACCCGTGGCGGACACCAGGGGAATGCGCCTGTCGTGAAGGAGGCGGTCTCCCACGGTGGACCCCTTGCCGACCACCAGGCTGAAGATGGCCGGATCCACGCCGTTCTCCTCACAGACCCCCGCGGCGATCCTGGTCACGGCGATGGCCGTGAGCGGCGTTCCCGAGGCGGGCTTCCAGAGGGTGCTGTCTCCGCATACCGCCGCGATGGCGGCGTTCCAGCTCCACACGGCCACGGGGAAGTTGAAGGCGCTGATCACGCCGACGACGCCCAGTGGATGCCACGTCTCCCGCATGTGGTGGTCCGGCCGCTCGCTCTGCATGGTGAGGCCGTAGAGCTGCCGGGAAAGACCCACGGCGAAATCACAGATGTCGATCATCTCCTGGACCTCGCCGCGGCCCTCGGAGAGGATCTTGCCCATCTCGAGCGTGACCAGAGCTCCCAGGGCGTCCTTCTTCTCCCGCAGCGCCAGACCGAGCTGACGAACGACCTCACCCCGCTTCGGTGCCGGCACCTTCCGCCACTCGAGGAACGCCCGTTGGGCCCGGTCCACGATGGCGTCGTACTCGTCCTCCGTGACCTGCCGCACCGTGCCGATCCTGGCGTCGTCGATGGGGGAGAACACGTCGAGCTCGGGGCCGGAGCCCACCCAGTCGCCGGCGAAGCCGCCGGAGCTCATGTCCTGAATGCCGAGGGAGGCGAAGATCTGGTCCTTGGTCATCGTCCGAATCCGCGTTTCTTGGAGGGCGGGGGTTCTCCGCCCGGGGATGGGGGTGCGACGCCCCAAGTCTCTCAAACAAGGCCATTTATTGGAAGTCCTGGCCGGAGATCATGGAACCAATGGAGCCGGAATCCATATGCAGGATACGCAGTTGATTCCGGATTCGACGGAGGACGGGCCAGGTGTCCAGAGAATGGTTGGAGCGGAGTGACCTTTCGGTGTTCGTGGTTTCGGGGGTGCCGAGCGCGTTCGAGAGAGATCTTCGCAAGAAGCTCGAGGATGACTACGGTGAAGACGCGTCGGTGATGCGGTTGAAGGGCACCCTGGAGGAGTGGGTCCTCTCGCGGGTCCGCGGCGAGCATCGCAGGGAACGGACGCGGACCCCGGCCACGAAGGCGTTGTGGCGTGCCTTCCGTGCGCT
>JARRLD010000250.1:0-12273 GCA_037387345.1 Gemmatimonadota bacterium | reverse complement strand
ACGGGCCCAGATCCATGGCTTCCCAGTCCACGGAGGTTGCCTCCGAGAGCTCGATGATGGCGTGGTGGTGCCCGTCGGAGTCCATCGCGTAGATCCTGGGACCGTCCCCGGAGTCGGTGTGCGGCCCGAGCACACCGGCATGGCTCCGGCTCACCGCGAGTCCCGACGTCTCCCGGAGGGCCTCGTCGAGCCTGGCGACCTCTTCGAACCACAGGGGTCGGACCGGCCCCGCATCGTGCGCGAAGGAGCTCCGCGCCCGGGCCTGCCGCCATGGCACCATCAGGACGTTCCAGACCGCACCACCCCCGACGAGGAGGAGGGCGACGACGGCGCCGAGGCGGAGGATCTTCACGGAGGCGGAGGCAGGGGTCGGCGTACGGCCCTGAGGTTCTCGCTTCAGGCGCCGGAGGACCTGGGTCTCGCCGGACCATACACGTGGGCACGCTCCGCCGCCAATGCCCGCCGGCTGGAGGACGCGGTCCCCGGGGCCGACGCCGGGAAGGATCGCGCCCGGTCGCGGTGCAGGTCGGTGGCGCGAGTCTCGGCCGGAACGGCCGAGACGCTAGGAGGCTCCCTTCGAGACGGACCGTGATCGGATACGGGCTGCGACCCCCATCACGCCGATGACCACCAGGACGGTCACGACGTGATCGGGACTCGAGAGCCAATGGAGCATGCTCCCGACGTTGCCGTCGATGCCGTGCCCCGGATGGGCCCACAGCGCCTCCGCGCCCGACCCCAGGGCCGCCGCCACGAGGACGGAAATCCGTGTCGTCTGTCTCATCATCTCCAGGTTCCTTTCATTTCACCGTTCAGCAGATGCGGGGGAGCTGGTCCCCCGGAAGCGTGTCCACGACGCGTGTGCCACCTACGCCGGTCAGCAGGACCACCATCCCCGGGTGGGACTCCACCACGGTTCCGATCACCGCCGCCTCCGCGGCTACCGGATGGTTCCTGAGGATGTCCACGGCCTTCTGGGCGACCTCCGCCGCTACCATGGCCACCAGGACCCCCTCGTTGGCAACGTAGAGGGGATCGAGACCCAGCATCTCGCATGCCCCTGCGACAGGCTCCGGCACGGGCACGCGGCCGTCCTCCAGCTCCATCCCGACACCCGAGGCGGACGCGATCTCGTTCAGCGCGCTCGCCAGCCCACCCCGGGTGGCGTCCCGCAGGCAGTGTACTGCCCCTCCCAGATCTCGACGCAACGCGGCCACCACGGGCGCGAGATTCGCAGAGTCCGACCGGATCTCTGCGTCGAAGGCGAAGCCCTCCCTCACCGCCATGATGGCCATGCCGTGGCGCCCGATGGGTCCGCTCACCACCACGGCGTCCCCGGGGCACACGCCCTGCGGATTCGGTCGGAAGCCCGCGTGGAGCATCCCCACCCCGGTGGTGTTGATGAACATCCCGTCGGCCTTCCCTCGATCCACCACCTTCGTGTCCCCTGTCACGACCGCCACGCCTGCGGCATCCGCCGCCTCCGTCATCGCGTCCAGGATCCGATCGAGGACCTCGAAGGAGAGGCCCTCCTCCAGGATGAAGCCGGCGCTCAGGTACGTCGGGTCGGCCCCCATCATGGCCAGGTCGTTCACGGTACCGTGAACCGCCAGGTGCCCGATGTTGCCGCCTGGAAACTCCAGCGGGCTCACCACGAAGGAGTCGGTGGAGATGACGATCTCCTCACCGGACACGGGCACGACGGCTCCGTCCCCCAGGGGCGACAGATGACGGTTCCCGAACCGCGGCAGGAAGCGCTCCTCCAGGAGCCGGGCGCTCATCTTGCCCCCGGACCCGTGGCCGAGCTGCACGCGCTCCTGGTCATTCCGGGGCGCCGGGCACACGGCGCCGGATGCCAGGCTCCTCCCGCCCTCGGTGAATGCGGCCACGTCAGTCGCCTCCCGCCGCGGCCTCTTGCCGGAAGCGACCGAAGTTGTGGTAGGCCGCGCACGCTCCCTCCGTGGACACCATGGGCGCCCCCAGCGGGCGCTCCGGCGTGCACTGCCGCCCGAACGCCGGACACTCGAACGGCTTGATGCGTCCCCTCAGCACGTCCCCCGCCAAACACGCGGCAGGCTCCGCTGCGCGGATGCCGTCGAGGGCGAACTTCTTCTCGGCGTCCTGGGCGGCGAACTCGGGGCGCAGGCCCAGGCCGCTCGAGGGGATGACTCCGATGCCGCGCCACCCTCGGTCCACCACCTGGAACACCCCCTCCACCAGCTCCTGCGCCGGAGTGTTGCCCTCACGCCGGACGGACCGGACGTACTGGTTTTCCACCTCGTGCCGACCCTCCTCGAGCTGACGGACGGTCATCCAGATCCCCTCGAGGATGTCCAGCGGCTCGAATCCCGTCACCACGATGGGCACCCGGTAGCGGCTGGCGAGAGGCTCGTATTCGGTCCACCCCATGATGGTGCACACGTGGCCGGCAGCCAGGAATCCCTGGACCCGGTTGTCCGGCGCGTCGAGGATGGCTGTCATGGCCGGCGGCACCGTCACGTGCGATACGAGCACCGAGAAGTTGTCCACGCCGAGCTCCCGGGCCCTCCACACCGCCATGGCGTTGGCGGGCGCCGTCGTCTCGAAGCCCACGGCGAAGAAGACGACCTCCCTATCGGGGTTTCTCCGCGCCAGCTCCACGGCATCCAGAGGCGAATACACGATGCGGACGTCGCCGCCGCGCGCCCTCACCTGGAACAGATCGCACTCGCTGCCGGGAACCCGCAGCATGTCGCCGAACGAGGTGAAGATCACGTCCTCGCGACCGGCGAGGTGCAGGGCCCGGTCGATCTGCTCCAGGGGGGTGACGCACACCGGACACCCGGGACCGTGAATCATCTCGACGACGTCCGAGAGGACTTCGTTGATTCCCTGCCGCACGATCGTGTGCGTCTGCCCGCCACAGACCTCCATGAGGGTCCACCGGCGGGTGGCCACGGCCTGGATCCGCCTCACCAGCGTCCGGGCCAGCTTCGGGTCCCGGTACTCGGTCAGGTACTTCACGATGGTCCCCCATCTCCCGAGGGAGCCTCGACCGAGGCCGCGGCGTCCGCTGCCTCCTTGAGGAACTCCAGCTCCTCCAACTCACCCATCTCTCGGAGGATCTCGTAGGTCCGATGGGCCTCCGCTTCGTCCACCCTGGAAAGCGCGAATCCCACGTGGACGATGGCGTAGTCCCCCACCGAGATCTCGTCGGCCACGTAGGCGAGGCACACTTCCCTCCGCACCCCGCCGAAATCCACGACACCGACCGGAAGTCCTGCGTCATCTCTGATTTCCGTGATGCGACCTGGAATCCCGAGGCACATGGGGCGTCTCCTCTCAGTCGTGCATGCGGGCCGCAGCCACCACGGCCTGGCCGTAGCTCACTGCACCGTCGTTGGGTGACAGGCGGCGGGGGACCAGGACCCTGAGCCCGGACTCCTCGAGCCGGCTCTTCACGGAGGTCAGGAGCCTCGCGTTCTGGAAGCACCCGCCACCGAGGGCCACCACCTCGATACCCTCCTCCCTGCAGAGATCCACGGCAAGAGCGGCCGCGGCCCTGGCGACGGATTCGTGAAAGCGTGCCGCCAGATCCGCGACGGGCTCACCTCGCCTCACGAGATCTCCCAGCGCCAGCAGCAGCGGGAGGGGATCCAGCACCCGCAGGCCCTCGGATCCTGACACGACGGGGAACGGGAGGGGATCGGCGAGCCGGGAGCCGGCCAGGGATTCGAGCTCCATGGGCGCCTGCCCCTCGAAGCGAGCCTCCGTGCGCACGCCCAGCATCGCCGCCGCGGCGTCGAACAGGCGCCCCAGCGACGATGCCTCGGGAGCGTTGACCTGCCGCACGATCTGCTGCCGTGCGGCGGAGAGCTCCCGGGGACGGACATCTCGGAACGCGCCGTCGAAGGTGTCGTGGACTTCCGGGGCCAACGTCAGGTACCCCATGAGCGCGCGCCACGGACTCCGCGCTGCGCGGTCTCCACCGGGAAGCGGGGCGTACCGAAGGTGGGCGACCCGCCGGAACGACCGGAGCCCGCTCACGAGGAACTCGCAGCCCCAGGTCCGGCCGTCCTCACCGTATCCCGTGCCGTCGAACGCCAGGCCGAGGACGGGGTCCAACACCCCGTGCTCCGCCGATACGGCAGCGATATGGGCATGGTGGTGCTGGACGGGCTCCAGCTCGGGCAGCCCGCAGTTCTCCGCCATCCGCGTGGACAGGTAGCCGGGATGGAGATCCCTGACCACGGCCTCGGGCTGCAGTCGGAAGAGATCCTGGAAACGCTCCCTCACCTGCTCGAAGTGAAGGAGGGTCTCGTAGTTTTCCAGGTCTCCGACGTGCTGGCTCACCCATGCGTCGGGTCCCTGGGCCAGGGTGAGGGTGTTCTTGAGATGGGGGCCGACGGCGAGGAAGGGTCGGGCCGCGGGCCACGGGAGCGTCAGCGGAAGAGGAGCATATCCCCGGGCCCTTCGGAGGAATACCGGCCCCCCGGCGGCGTGTCGGATCAGCGAGTCGTCGTAGCGGGCCACGATCTCACGGTCATGGAGGAGGAGGGCGTCTGCGATACCGCTCAACCTCTCGCGAGCCTCCCGGTTGCCCGTGGCGATGGGCTCGTCGCTCACGTTCCCGCTGGTCATCACCAGGGGCCTGCCCATCCCTTCCAGGAGCAGACGATGGAAGGGAGTGTAGGCGAGCATGATGCCCACGGTGGCCAGGCCCGGCGCCAGGGCTGTCGCGAGAGGAGCGTCAGGCCGCCGCCGGAGAAGGACGATGGGGCGCTCCCGGGAAGTCAGGAGCGTCGCCTCCCCCTCATCCACATCCCCGAGTCGGCGGGCATCCTCCAGGGTGGCGACCATGACGGCCAGAGGCTTGGCGTCTCGCCCCTTCCGCACCCGCAGCCGGTGTACGGCGAGCTCGTCGGCCGCATCGACCGCCAGATGGAAGCCTCCCAGGCCCCGGATGGCGAGCACCCGGCCCCTGCGCAGGAGCCTGATGCCGTGCCGTAGCGCTTCCTCGCCCTCCCGACGCTCGATATGGGGCTCCTCCAGCCATATGCGTGGTCCGCACCGGGCGCAGGAGTTCGTCTCGGAGTGATAGCGGCGGTCCTCGGGGTCGTCGTATTCCCTCAGGCAATCAGGACACTGCAGGAACCGGCGCATGGTGCTCCGCTCCCGGTCGTAGGGCATGGCCTCGATGACCGTAAAGCGGGGGCCGCAGTCCGTGCAGGTGATGAAGGGGTATCGGAAGCGTCGGTTCGAGGGGTCGAGTAGCTCGGCCTCGCACGCCGGACACATGGCCACGTCGGGAGATACGGGCAGTCGACCCGCAGGCTCCACCGAGCTCGCCTCCACCCGGAAATGGTCCAGTCCGGGCCCCGACGCCTCCTGCGATTCGAGGCGGTCGATTCTCGCCAGCGGTGGGGCCTCCACCCGCAGCGCCCGTGTGAACGTCTCCAGGTCCCCCACATGGCCCTGTGCACGCACCCGGACCGCCCCGGCCTCGTTGCGGACCCATCCGGTGATCCCCTGACGGAGCGCCAGGCGGTGCACGAAGGGACGGAAGCCCACCCCTTGGACCACGCCCTGGATGAGGATCTCCCGGATCTCCGTGGCGGAGGTCGCGGACGGCGCCATGGGGGCAGGAGGCAGGGGTGTGGCGCTCATCGTCAGACCATCGGTACCGGACTGCCCACCTGGGCACGAAGGAAGTCGTACCACGTGCTCAGGCCTTCACCCGTGAGCGCCGACGTGAAGAAGAACTTCAGATCACGGTTCACTTCCCGGGCGCATGCCACGGCCCGGTCCACGTCGAACGGCACGTAGGGCAGCAGGTCGATCTTGTTGAGCACCGCGTACCTGGCCATGCGGAACATCTTCGGGTACTTCAGCGGCTTGTCCTCTCCCTCCGTGACGCTGAAGAGGACCACCTTCGCCGTCTCCCCCAGGTCCCAGGACGCGGGACACACGAGATTCCCCACATTCTCGATGAAAACCAGGTCCAGCGCAGCCAGATCCAGCTCGTCGAGGGCCGACCTGACCTGCCGGGCATCCAGATGGCACGCTCGTTCTGGGTCTGGACGTCACCCGTGATCACGGCCATGCGGATCTCCTCGCCGAGATCCTGGAGCGTCCGTTCGAGAAGAAGCGTCTTCCCCGACCCAGGGGACGACACCAGGTTGAAGGACGGCACGCCTTCCTCGCCCAGCCTACCCCGCACCGCCGCCGCCAGGACGTCATTCTTCTCCATGAGACGCTCCCGCACCTCAATCCTCCGGATCGTCATCCTCGACCTCCAGATAGCTGAGGCGCAGCTCGTCCCCCGGACAGTGCTCCAACGCCGGGCGAGCCCTTCCGAAAGGGGGACGGGACAACAGCGCCTCCAGGCAGAACTCCAGGTTGTCCGGCTCCACGCCGGAGTCATCTCCCACCCGTACTCCCACCTCCAGGACCCGGGGAAGCAGATGGATTCCCACCTGCTCCTCGGCGATGCGGCACACCTCCAGCGCCAGGCTCATCTCATGCACGGACGCTCGCTCCTTCGGGGAGGTCGTGACCCCACGTTCGCAGCTGGTCTGCGATGGCGTCCATCAGCTCGGGAAGTCCCCTGCGCACCACCGGAGAGAGCTCGTGCCGGAGCTCGACCACATCGGGCTGGATCCCCAGAGCCACGGCTTCTCGGGGAAACCGGCCTCGGAGCTCCGCCACCGCGAACACCTCCCGCAGATCGATCTGGTGGGGCGACACCTTCTGGTACAGGAGCCGGGGCAGATCCTCCTTGCCGAGCCGGATGACCGTGCCCGGTAGCGCGCCGGCGTGCACGGCGTCGATGACCAGGAGGCGGGCCGCGTCCTCGATGGACGGCAGCAGCTGCATCCCCCACGTGCCCCCGTCCAGGATCTCGACACCGTCTACGCCATCGAGGAGCGGCCGCAGGCGCTGAGCCACCACCACGCCGAGACCGTCGTCGCCCATGAGGGGACTTCCCACCCCCAGGACCACCGTGCGCCCGTCAGTCATCGGCGAACTCGATGTCGGCGCGGACGTACCTGCCTCCTCCAACCATGGACGAGATGCGGCTCTCCTGGTGGACCACGTCGGCTCGGACCGTCAAGTAGATGTGGACCGGAAGGAATACAGCCCACACCCACGTCAGGACGTGGTGGAGGAAGCGCGTGACCTGAGGCCCACCCAGGAGGGCCCCCACCCACGCGAACCGCGTGAAGAAGAACCCGCCGGGATCCGACAGCCCGTACATGTAGAACCCGGTGACGATCTGGAGGATGGCCACCGCGTAGATGAACAGGTATGTGATCTGTTGCAGCGGGTTGTGGCCCAGGTAGTGCGGGGCCCGCCACGGGTCGATGAAGAGATAGCGCTTCAGCACGAGCCACATGTTCCTCCAGTCCTCCCTCCGGACCGGGAACAGCGCGTCCCACCGCTCGAACTTGTTACCGAAGAAGAGCCAGTACACGCGCAGAAGGGCTGTGGCCACCAGGATCCCCGCCGCCACGAAGTGCACGAAGCGGAACCGACCCATGAGGAAGTGGTCGCTGGGCTCGCCCCCGGTAAGAAAATAGGGCCTCCCGATGTAGAACCCGGTGACCGCCAGGACCAGGATGCACGCCACGGACACCCAGTGCATGGACCGTGTGGCCCAGTGCCATAGATATACCCGTTTGTACTGGATGGGGAGACCCGCCGACAGGCTGGCTTCTCCCGGCCTCGCTCGCCCACTCATCCCTGCACCCTCACCCGCGTGACCTCGCGACCCTCCGCGTCCAGGATGTGGACGCCGCACGCCATGCACGGATCGAAGGAGTGGATGGTGCGGAGGATCTCGATGGGTCGCTCGGGATCCGCCAGCGGATGGTTGTCCATGAGCGCGGCCTCGTACGGACCGCTGGCTCCGTTGGCGTCCCGGGGTGAGCAGTTCCAGGTGCTCGGCACCACGCACTGGTAGTGGCTGATCTTGCCCTGGTCGATGCGGATCCAGTGCCCCAGCGCGCCCCGAGCGGCCTCCAGGAACCCGTAGCCCTGGGCCGAGGCCGGCCACGTGTCCGGGCTCCAGCGGTCTCCGTTGTGGGTGCGCGTGTCACCGGACCGGATCCGCGTGACCAGGGCATTGAACCACTGTTCGAGTCGACGGGCGAGGAGGACCGTTTCGACGCCGCGGGCGGCGGTGCGTCCGAGTGTCGAGAAGAGGGCTTCGGGGCCTACCTCGAGGCGGCCCAGGGCCTCGTTCACCACCTCCTGGACGTCCTCGTGCCCCGACGCGTATGCCACGAGCATTCGGGCGAGGGGGCCCACCTCCACCGGCCGACCGTCGTAGCGTGGGGACTTCATCCAGGTGTACTTGTCGTGATCCTGCAGATAGGTCCACGGTGGCTGCGGCCCCGTGAACCGCGGTCGGGTCTCCCCATCCCACGGGTGTAGCCCGACCTGGTCGCCACCCTCGTACTCGTACCACGAGCTGGTGATGTACTCCTCCACCATCTGGTGGTCGTAGGGGAGCACCTCGCCCAGGTTGCGGTCGAAGATCACCCCCCTGGGGAAGTACATCGAATCGGTGTCGCGCCACTGTCCGTTGTCCGGATACTCTCCCACGGAGACGTAGTTGGTTACGCCCCCTCCGATGGCCGCCCAGTCCTTGTAGAACGAGGCCACCGCCAGGAGGTCTGGCCAGTAGACCTGCTCCACGAAGCGCCGGGCGCGCGTGATCATGCCCTGGATCTTCGTCAGGCTCTCGGCGTTGATGGTCCCGGTGTCGTCCAGATTGATGGCCGAGGCCATCCCGCCGACCAGGAAGTTCGGGTGGGGGTTCTTTCCGCCGAAGATCGTGTGGACCCGGATGACGTCCCGCTGCCAGTCCAGTGCCTCCAGGTAGTGCGCCACGGCCATGAGGTTGGCCTCCGGCGGAAGCTTGTAGGCCGGATGTCCCCAATAGCCGTTGGTGAAGATCCCGAGCTGGCCGGACTCCACGAACCGGCGCACCCGACCCTGGATCTCCGCGAAGTACGTGGCCGAGTTGTTCGGCCACGGCGACAGGCTGCGGGCGAGGCTCGCCGTGGCCTGGGGGTCCGCCGACAGCGCGCTCACCACATCCACCCAGTCCAACGCGTGGAGGTGGTAGAAGTGGATCACGTGATCCTGCACCGTCTGCATGCCGTGCACGAGGTTGCGGATGAGGCCGCCGGCAGGCGGAACCTCGATGTCCAGCGCGTCCTCCACCGCTCGACATGAGGCGATGGCATGGACCACCGTGCAGACGCCGCAGATGCGCTGCGTGAACGCCCAAGCGTCCCGGGGATCCCTCCCCTCCATGATGGTCTCGATGCCCCGGAACTGCGTGGATGAGGCCCACGCGTTGGCGATCCGTCCCCCCTCCTCCTGAACCTCGATGCGGAGGTGTCCTTCGATGCGGGTGATGGGATCGACGACGACCCTAGCCATTGGGGTCCTCCTTCTTGGGGCTGTCCGAGTCCGACGGTGAAGATTCGACCACGGGGAGATCCACCGCGTTCTTCTGAGGCACCTGGCCGGCCCTGGCTCGATGGATTCCCGTGGCGATGGCGTGGGCACCCACGCCCGCCGCGGCCCCCGCGGCCAGCGCCGCTCCGATGAGATCGGCGTTCCGCTCCACGCCGAAGCCGGCCACGTCGGGCAGACGCTCGTAGAACGGCGTCATCGTGTCCCAGAAGTGGGGCTCCGTGCACCCGAGGCAGGGGTGGCCCGCTCCGATGGGCCAGTCGGTGTGGTCGTTCCACTGGAAGATGGGACAGGGCGAGAAGCACGCTGGACCCTTGCATCCCATCTCGTACAGGCACCAGGCCTTGCGAGCACCCTCATCGTCGAAGGCCTGGACGTACTGGCCTGCGTCGAAGTGCGCGCGGCGGGAGCACTGATCGTGGATGCGCGCGCCGTACGCGAACAAGGGCCTACCCTGGGCGTCCAGCGCCGGGATGCGGTTGAACGTCAGGTAGTGCACCACCGTCGCCGTGACCACGTCGGCGATGGGCGGACATCCGGCGATGTTCACCACCGGGCGATCCCGGATGATCTCGGACACACCGACGGCGCCGGTGGGGTTGGGCCTCGCCGCCTGTACCGAGCCGAAGTGGGCGCAGGCGCCGATGGCGACGATGGCCGCGGCCCCTTCGGCCGCTTCGAGAAGAACCTCCAGCCCGGTACGGCCTCCCACCGTCAGATAGATCCCGTCCTCCTCGGTGGGGATGGAGCCCGTCACCAGCAGGATGTACTCTCCGAAGTTCTCCTCCATGGCCTGCTGCTTGGCCGCCTCAACCGCTTCCCCTGCGCCAGCCATCAGGGTGTGCTGGTAGTCCAGGGAGATGAGGTCGAGAACCAGGTCCCCGAGGGTCGGATCGGCGGTCCGGAGGACGCTCTCCACACAGCCGGTGCACTCCTGGAGCTGGAGCCAGATGACGGACGGACGACGGAGCTGCTGAAGCGCTTTCGCGACCGTGGGCGTGAGGGCCTGGCTGATGCCCATCATCACGCACAGGTCCCCGCAGAATCTCAGGAACTCCCGTCTGCTGAACCCGCGCCGCTCCAGGTGCTCCCCGAGCGTCTCTTCGCTGGTCCACGCATGGGACGAGGGGAAGTACATGCGCACGACTCCCTGTGAGGGTGGACGAACTTCTATCGGAAGCCATCGGCCTGGCCGATGGAGCCGTAGTCTCAGGAAGCCGCGGGGAGGGGGGACGCCGGAACAGACTGGTTCCGGCTGGGCAGCGCAGCGGTCGCCCCATATTGGGGTAGGGCGAGCATCCTCGCCCGTCGGGAACATTACCGGGCGACGTGTGGGGAATCCCCCTGCACGGATCCTCACCCGGAATTACCTCGGGCGCCCTCCCGGGGTGACGCCGGACGGCTTCGACGGATCCCGCCCGCCGACGTATCTTGAGACCCTGGTGCGGTGACGCGATCCACGGCAAGCATGGATGGAGCTGCTCATCCCGCACCCCACCGTTCCGCTCACTCGGAAAGCTTCTGATGCATGTCCTCGTCACGGGAGGGTGTGGATTCATCGGATCGAACTTCGTCCGATACGTCTTCGACCACTGGCCCGCGTGGCGTGTCACGGTCTTCGACTCCCTCACGTATGCGGGGAATCTCGGGAACCTGACCGGGCTTCTGGACTCCGAGCGGGTTCGCTTCGTGCACGGAGACATCGCCGACCCCAGGCAGGTCAGGGAAACCCTCGAAGGCACGGACGCGGTGGCGAACTTCGCTGCCGAGAGTCATGTGGATCGGTCCATTCTCGACTCCGGCCCCTTCATCCGCACCAACGTGGTGGGGACTCAGGTACTCCTGAACGCCGCGCGAGAGCTCGGTGTCGAGAGGTTCCTCCAGGTGTCCACCGACGAAGTGTACGGTTCCCTCGGCCCCGACGGGACGTTCCGCGAAGACACGCCGTTGGCCCCGAACAGCCCCTACAGCGCCTCCAAGGCCGCGGCTGACCTCCTCGTGCGCGCTGCGGTCCGGACGTACGGTCTCCGGGGGATGGTGGTGCGGTCGTCGAACGCGTATGGGCCCTACCAGTTCCCCGAAAAGCTCATTCCGTTGATGATCCTCCAGGCAGCGGAGGGGAAGCGCCTGCCGGTTTACGGAGACGGTCTGCATGTCAGGGACTGGGTCCACGTCGAGGACCTCGTGGCCGCCATCGGGCTCGTCCTCCAGCGCGGGCAGCCTGGCGACATCTTCAATGTCGGCGGCGCCAGCGAGATGCCCAACCTGGACGTGGTCCGGATGATCATCGAGATGACGGGGGCCTCGGAGTCTCAGATCGAGCTCGTGGAGGACCGGCCCGGCCATGACCGCCGATACGCCATGGATTTCTCCCGCCTGGAGGCAGCGTTGGGATGGCGCCCCACGCGCTCCTTCCGGGAGGGCCTGCGGGACACCATCGCCTGGTACGAGGCCCACCAGGACTGGCTCCACGCCGTGCGCACCGGCAAGTACCGCGATTTCTACCGACAGCAGTACGGCAACCGTCTTGCCCTGCCGTGAGCGGGCCCGGGGCGTCCGTCCTTCCGGGGGCGGAGGCCCCGAGCGACATCGCCGAGGGGGAGGAGCTCACCCAGGAGTCCCCACCCGACCCGTGGGGACCTCAGACCCGCGGACGCCCGTCTCCGTCCACGCGCCCGTCGACAATACGCACCAGCCTTCGGGCCCGCTCCATGACGCGAGGGTCGTGGGTCGAGAAGATGAAGGTCACGCCTCGCTCGGCGTTGAGCTTCTCCATGATCCCCAGGAGTCGCTCCGCGGTCTCGG
>JARRLD010000249.1:0-6733 GCA_037387345.1 Gemmatimonadota bacterium | reverse complement strand
GACGCCGCGACTCGACGACTACTTCTGGTCGCTCTCCCAGTCGATCTTCGGCGGCACCTCTCAGATCCAGCGCAACATCGTGGCCCAGCGCGTGCTGGGTATGCCGAGGAACTAGACCGCTTTGTCCGACCCCACGCCCTATGAGACGTTGCTCGTCGAGATCCAAGCGAAGGTCGCCACCCTCACGCTGAATCGACCCGAGCGCCGCAACACCCTCGAGCCGGTGATGTTCTCCGAGCTGGCCCGCGCATTCCGCGCCCTCGACGAACGGGACGATGTGGGCGCGATCGTGTTGACGGGTGCCGGAAAGGACTTCTGCGCGGGAGCCGATCTGGGAGATGGCACGAAGGTCTTCGGCAAGGAGGCCTTCGAGCAGTTCCAGACCCGCGCGAGCGACGGCGGCGATCCTTCGGCGACAGACCTCGACGAGCAACGTCTCATAGGGCGTGGGGTCGGACAATGCGGTCTAGCTCCTCGGCATACCCAGCACGCGCTGGGCCGAGCACCTCCGATCCCAGCAGGTCGAGCATGGCGCGGTGGACGGCGCGGTCGGCACGCGTGAGCAGCAGCTTGTCGATCGAGCCGAGGGCTCCCGGCGTCTCGCCCCCCATGCGGCGTGACAGTGTGCGCTGCGCCTGAATCTCGAGGGTGCGCAGAGCCACCTCGGCCCGGGTCACGGCGATACGCGCCGACGTGTCCGCGGAGAGATCTCCGTTGCGGATTCCTTCCTCGAGGCTCTGGATGGTGCGACGCATGCGTGCGATCCAGCCGTTGTCTGCGGGGCCCCGCTCGAAGCCCAGCAGGAATGTGGCGATCTCCCAGCCCTGGCCGGGAGTGCCGAGCACGGCGTCCGCGGCGACGTCGACGCCGTCGAAGAAGACCTGCGCGAACTCGTTGGATCCGTATGCGGTGACGATCGTCTGCACCTCGATGCCGGGAAGGTCCATCGGCACGAGGAAGACGGAGATTCCGCGGTGCTTCGAGAGCTCCGGCTCCGAGCGCGCCAGCAGGAAGCACATCTGGGAGTAGCGGGCATCGGAGGTCCAGATCTTCTGGCCGCTGATCCGGTAGCGGTCGCTGCCGTCTGCTGCGCGGTAGCGCTCGGCTCGGGTGGAGAGGGCTGCCAGATCGGATCCGGCCCCCGGCTCGCTGAAGCCCTGACACCAGCGGCGGGTGTGCTCGAGCAGGCTGCGAAGATGAGTGGCCTTCTGCTCCTCACTGCCGTAGCGCGCCAGCGCCTGGGCGAGATGTCCCTGGCCGAGCGGGAAGGGCGCTCCCGAGCGACCGAGCTCGTCGTTGAAGATGGCCTCGAAGGACTCGGGCAGACCCTGTCCGCCATACGCCTTCGGGAGGGAGAGCCAGTCATAGCCCGCCTCTGCGAGCTTTCGGTGCCAGGCTCGCTCGAAGGCCTCGCGCTCGTCCGAGTCGTGCGGAACCTCGCCCGGCGCATTCTCCACGAGCCAGCTCCGAAAGTCGGCTCGGAAGCGCGCCTCTTCGGGGCTGTCGTTGAAGTCCATGAGCGCTCTCCGTTCGAGCCATCGGCGGCGGTCGGCGTAGGAATACAAATATACAAAAACTGGCCTTTTGTCGCACCCGTGTGGTAGCCTCCGCTGGATGGACTCCTCGGAACGATCTCCCTCCCGGGTGCGACCCCCAGCGTGCGCGCGTCGGCAGCGATAGTCGGCGCCGCAGATGCCGTGTCGCCCACCGGCGAGCTCGGTGGGAGCGTTCGCGGCTGGGAAGTCGCCATGGCTCGCGAGGCGCTCGCCGATGCCGGGCTCGCGCTGTCGGATGTCGACGGGATCTTCTCCTGCACGGGCGGGACGCTGATGCACTCGGTCGAGCTGGCCGAGTACCTGGGAATTCAGCCGCGCTGGACCGACTCGACCAACACCGGAGGGTCCGCGTTCGAGGTTCATGTGGAGCACGCCGCAGCGGCGATCCACGCGGGCCTCTGCGACGTGGCCCTGGTGGTCTACGCGGGGCTTCCCCGCTCGAGTCGAGGAGGGATCGGTGCGCTGGTGACCGGTCCTCGGGCCGAGTGGGAGCTGCCGTACGGCATCCTGCTTCCAACGGGCGCCTACGCGCTGGCGGCGAGCCGCCACATGGCGCAGTACGGAACTCGAGCCGAGCACCTGGCGCAGATCGCAGTCAGCACCCGAGAGTGGGCCGCGCTCAACCCCCGTGCCCGCCTCCAGAAGCCGCTGACGCTCGACGAGGCGATGTCGTCGCCCGTGATCGCATCGCCGCTGCGGAAGATCGACTGTTGTCTCGTGACCGACGGAGCGGGGGCGATCGTGATGACGAGCGCCGAGCGGGCGCGCGATTTGCGCCGGCCACCGATCTACGTGCTCGGTGCCGCCACGAGTCACAGCCACTCGTCCATCATGCAGATGCCGGACTTGACCGAGACCTGCGGAGTGGAGTCGGGAAGTCGCGCGTTCGCCATGGCAGGTGTCCAGCCGGCGGACGTCGATGTGGCGGAGCTCTACGACTCCTTCACCATCACAGTGCTCCTGGCACTCGAGGATCTGGGGTTCTGCAAGAAGGGGGAGGGCGGCGAGTTCGTCGCCTCCGGCGCGCTCGACCCTGGAGGAGCGCTCCCCGCGCAGACGAGTGGCGGAGGTCTCTGCTACACGCATCCGGGCATGTTCGGGATCTTCCTGCTGGTGGAGGCGGTGCGCCAGCTGCGCGGCGAGTGCGGGCCGCGCCAGGTCGAAGGCGCTCGGGTTGCCGTGGCGCATGGCTGCGGCGGCGTGCTCTCGGCGACGTCGACGGTCGTCTTGGGCACGGGAGAGACGCTGTGAGCGAGCGCTACGAGCCGCCGGTCACCGACGTCTCGGCACCTTTCTGGGACGCGACTCGAGAGAAGCGCCTCACCATCCAGCGCTGCGCCGACTGTGAGCGCTGGATCTGGTACCCGCGCTCCGCGTGCACAGGCTGCCTTGGCGAGGATCTCCGCTGGACCGATGTTGCGGGCGCGGGGTCGGTGTACGCCGTGAGCGTTCACCACCGGCCGGGAGTCGCGGAGATGAACGACCGGGTCCCCTACGCGGTCGCCCTCGTCGAGCTGCAGGAGGGCGTGCGTATGTTGACGAACGTCGTCGACTGCGATCCGGAGTCGGTGCAGATCGGCCAGCAAGTTTCGGTGGCCTGGGAGGCACTGTCCGATGGCCGCAACCTTCCCGTCTTCGTGCGCGCGCAATGAGTCGCTACCTCGGTGATATCCGCCAGAATGGCTTCGTGGTCCGCGATATCCAGGCGGCTATGGAGCACTGGACCGAGGATCTCGGAGTCGGTCCTTTCCTCTACCGAGAGGAGGCCTCCTTCGCCGACTTCCACTATCGCGGTTCGCCCTCGAAGGCCCGGGCCTGTATGGCCTTCGCGCACGCCGGCCCGCTCCAGATCGAGCTGATCCAGCCGATCGACGACGAGCCGTCGATGTATCGCGATTTTCTCGCGGGCGGGCGCGAGGGTCTCCAACATCTCGGATATCTGGTGGACGACTACGAGGCGAAGGTCGCCGGCTGCGTCGAGCGCGGCTGGGTCGTTGGACAGAGCGGCAGCATCGACGGCGTGCGCTTCAGCTACTTCGAGACCGAAGGCGGCAGTGAGGGCCAGTGTGGAGCTCATCCGGGGACTGTCGTAGAGGTGATCGAAGGGACTGAGCTGGCGAGGCAGTTCTACGCCATGCTCGAGGCGCGCTGTCGAAGCTGGGACGGACGCGATCCGATTCGGCGGAGCTGAGACCAGCATGAGAGAAGGCCTGCACTGGAACTTCGGCGATCTCCTCGACGGCTGTGCCTTGAGGCTTCCAGGCGACGCTCCGGCGGTGATTCAAGGAAGCCGCACGCTCAGCTGGGCTGACTGCACCCGGCGGACGAACAACGTGGCTGCGCGGCTTGACGCGCTCGGAGCACGACCCGGAGACAAGGTTGCGATCTACCTGCGAAACTGCGCCGAGTACGTCGAGGCCGTCGGAGCGTGCTTCAAGGCGCGCCTCGTTCCGCTCAATGTGAACTTCCGCTACCTCGACGAGGAGCTCTACTACATCTTCGACAACTCGGATGCGAACTTCGTGGTCTTCGGCACCGAGTTCGTCGAGCGCGTCGATCACGTGCGGGGCCGGCTGCCGGGCGTCCAATGGATCCAGGTCGGCGAAGAGACTGCCGCTTTCGCGCTCGACTTCGAGCAGATGGCCGCCACGGGAGACGGCTCGCCGCTGGGCATCGAACGCTCCGAAGAGGATCTGCTCTTCGTGTACACGGGCGGTACGACGGGCATGCCGAAGGCGGTGATGTGGCGTCAGGGCGACCTGTGGATGGCCCTCGGTGGCGGCACCAATGTCCCGGCGAATCGCCGCATCAGGCCCGCGACGCCCGAAGAGCACCTCGAAAACGTCCGGCTGCATGGCCCCGGGCCGCGCCAGATCACGGCCTGTCCTCTGATGCACGGAACCGGTCTCTTCACCACCATCGGGAACCTCGCCGGCGGCGGCTGTGCGGTTCTGCTGGAGAAACCGAACTTCGACGGGGTCGAGCTCTGGGAGACCGTGGAACGCACGCGCGCGAACTCGGCGATCATCGTTGGCGACGCATTCGCGAAGCCCATGCTGAATGCTCTCGACGAGAATCCGGGCCGGTGGGACCTCTCGTCTCTCAAGATCCTGATCTCTTCGGGTGTGATGTGGAGCAGCGACGTCAAGCGGAGGCTGCTGGAGCACCACTCTTCGATGTCGCTCGCGGACATGTTCGGCTCTTCCGAGGCCATCGGTTTCGGTATCTCGGTGACGTCGGGCAAGGGTGAGAGCCAGACGGCGCGCTTCAAGATCGGCGACCGCTGCAAGGTCTTCACCGAGGACCACCGCGAGGTCGAGCCCGGCAGCGGAGAGCGAGGCTTCATCGCTCGCTCGGGACCGATACCGCTCGGCTACTACAAGGACGACGAGAAGACCGCCCGCACCTTCCCGACCATCAACGGGGTTCGCTACTCGATCCCCGGCGACTGGTGCACCGTCGACGCGGACGGCACCCTCAACCTGCTGGGACGCGGAAGCGCGTGCATCAACACCGCCGGCGAGAAGGTGTATCCGGAGGAGGTGGAGGAGGTCCTCAAGACGCACCCGGGCGTCGAGGATGCTCTGGTCTTCGGGATCGACGACGACAAGTGGGGGCAGGCGGTGACGGCGGTGGTGAGCCTTTCTCCCGGTGAGTCGTTCGACGAGGCGGTCCTTCGCGCCCACGTGCGCGAGGCTCTCGCCGGCTACAAGACCCCGAAGCGAATCCACGCCGTGGAGAAGATGTTTCGCGGCGCCAATGGCAAGGCGGACTACAAGCAGGCTGCCGCCTATGCGATGAGTCGCTGATCGTGGCCGGTGACCGACTGACGCATATCGGAATCTGTGTGGCGGACCTGTCGCGCTCCCTGGCCTTCTACCGGGAAGGGTTGAGCTTTCGCGAGGTGGGCCGCTTCTCGGCCGGAGACGAAGCGACGGACAACATCCTCGAGGTCGAGGATGTTCAAGTGGAGATGGTGTACCTCGAGCGCGATGGCTTCCGAATCGAGCTGCTCTACTACCCGTCGCCGGGCCACGTGGGCAGCGGTGAACGCCGCGCGATGAATGCGCTCGGACTCACACACCTGAGCTTCGCGGTCGACGACCTCGACCGTGTAGGACGGGCCATCGAAGCGGCCGGCGGACGCGTGCTCGAGGAGACGCGCTCGGTGTTCAAGACGGGGAATCGCGGGCTCTTCGCGCTCGACCCCGACGGAACACGAATCGAGCTGATCGAGCGCCTCGGCGATCTGGAAAGCGTCCCCGGTGCCCAGCCCGATTCATGACGAAGAAATTCTGAGGTAGTGGAGAAAGAATCATGACATCCAGTTCGAACGAGTTCGAGACGATCCTCTTCGAGATCGAGGCCGAGCACACAGCGGTCATCACCATGAACCGTCCCGAGCGGCTCAACGCGTCCACCGACCAGATGCGTACGGAGCTCGGCCAGGCCTGGGCGATCGTGCGCGAGGACCCCGCGATCCGCGTGGCGATCATCACGGGCGCCGGCGACCGCGCCTTCTCGGCCGGACAGGACGTCAAGGCGACCGCAGCCCAGGGCAAGACACGCAACAAGGTTCCAGGGTCTCGGGCACACCACGACGTCTTCAAGCCCGTCATCTGCGCGGTGAATGGCCTGGTGACTGGCGGTGGCCTCCACCACGTGGCGGAGAGCGATCTCGTGATCTGCTCCGAGAAGGCTCGGTTCCTCGACACGCACTGCGCCGTGGGCAATGTCTTCGCCCTGGAGGCGATCGGACTCACGCGCAAGATGCCGCTCGCCATGGTGATGCAGCTCGGGCTGTTGACGCGGAATGGAGAGATCAGTCCCGAGCGCGCGTATCAGGTGGGTCTGGTGAACGAAGTGGTACCGCACGAAGAGCTCATGCCCCGCGCGCTCGAGATGGCGGCGCACATCACCACGCTCTCGCCGGCGACCGTGCAGGCCTCCCTCAAAGCGATCTGGAAGAGTCTCGACGTCGGACTCAAGCCTGGGCTCGACATCGGATGGCGCTACATCCTCCACCACCAGCAGAACCATCCCGACTATCTGGAGGGCATGAAGGCGTTCTCCGAGAAGCGCAGCCCGAACTGGACGGTGGAGTAGTACCCGATTTCGGCTGGGAGAAGGTGAACGTCGTGGTGGGCGCCGCTTCGGGAATGGGCGCCCTCGTCGCG
>JARRLD010000248.1:0-7437 GCA_037387345.1 Gemmatimonadota bacterium | reverse complement strand
CAGACCGGTGAACACCGAGACCCCGAGGGCGAAGACTGCCACCCCGAAGTCCACGCCCACCTCGTGGGCCCTGGGGAGTGTGTCGGCGCTGCGGGCCAACAGCAGCCCCGTGGACCAGTGTGCCAGAAGGAGCCCCAGACCGCCCCCCACCAGAGAAAGGACCAGGCTTTCGGTGAGCACCAGCCCCGCCCGCCGGGCCCGACTCGCGCCCAGGGCGCTGCGGACGGCTACCTCGGGCGCCCGGCGCGCTTCACGGACCAGGGCCAGGTTCGCCAGGTTTGCGCACATGATGAGCAGGATGACCCCACCCGCGGCCATGAGCAGGCGCAGGGCGCCCCGTACGTCGCCCACGATGCTCTCGCGCAGCGGCTGGACCGCTGCCCCCGTCGCCCGCTCGTTCGAGTCGGGGTAGAGGCGGGCCAGCTCGGCGGCGATCGCGCTCAGCTCCTCCTCGGCCTGGGCGGGTGTCACCCCGGGCGCGAGCCGCCCCACCGCCCGCAGGAGGTTCACGCCCCGGATATGCAGAGGGATGGAGCTGGCCGGGATCACCGAGAGCAGGACCCAGGCCTCCACCCTCGTGTCGGGAAAGGCCACCTCCGGAGGCAAAACGCCGATGAGCCGGTAGGGTTCTCCCGAGAGCTCGAGCGTCGTTCCCACCGCGCCGGGGTCTGCGCCGAAGTGCTGCCGCCAGAAGGCGTGGCTTACCACCACGACGCGGTTGTCCCCCTGGTCGTCCTCGCGCCGGAAGACCCTCCCGTGGAGGGGCTCGGTGCCCAGGGCCGGGAGGAACCCCGGGGTCACGTAGGCGGTCTCCACCTCCAGGGCCTCGTCTGCTCCGGACAGGATGAGGTCCGAGGGCAGCGTCGTGTAGGCTCCGAGGTGCTCCAGGGTCCGGGACTGCTCCTCGAAGTCCTCCACGTCGGGCAGGGAGAAGGTCGTGCGGGTGCCCTGGACCGGATCGGCCAGGGAGACCTGCACCAGCCTATCCGACTCCGGATACGGCAGCGGGGCCAGCACCACACCCTGAAGGACGCCGAACATCGCCGTGCCGGCCCCCACTCCCAGCGTCAATGTCAGCAGGGCCGGCAGCGAGTAGCCCGGGTGCCTCAGGAGCCCGCGCACCGCCAACCTCGTGTCGTGAAACCACAGCTCCGCGCCCATCCCTTCCCCTCCTCTCCACGCGGAAGCCAGGCGGATACAGCGACACCAGGATCCGGGCCCAGAGCCCCACCAGCCTTCGGGTCACCGGCTTCCGGCGGCACGGGCCAGGCGCAGGACCCGCTCCTGCCCTGCCAGCTCGACCAGCCGGAGAGCCTCGGCCTCCAGCACCTCCCGTCCGAGGTCGGTGAGGCGGTAGTAGCGTCTCCGCTCGTCGTCCAGCTCCGGCGCCGGGCGGTCTTCCGCCTTCGTCAGCAGACCCCCGTCCTCCATCCGCTTGAGCTTGCGGTAGAAGGGCGAGGGGGACAGCGACATCTCGCCGTCGGTGGCCCGCTCGATCTCCCTGAGGATGGCATATCCGTGCCGCTCCCCACCCTCCAGGGCGAGGAGGATCTGGAAGTCGTCGGGCTTCAGCGGGAGGCGATCCTCCACTCCATGACTATTGACATGGGTCAGTATTACTGACTATTGGTCAATGGTCAAGGGCTCGTGGGTCCGGGGGAGAGCCGACCTGCCCGACTGAGGCCCACCTGGGGTGGGTCCTCGGCCCTACGGCTGTCCGAGGCTCCGACGCGCGTCGCGGGGCGTCTTCCGGGGCTCCGGCAGCTGGGGCAGGAAGTCCGGGGTCGGCGGGTGCTGGGCAGCCACCATGAACACCAGGGTCTCGAGTCGGTCGGCGGCGTACTTCACCCACCCGATCCATCGGCCGCGCCGGAGGAGGAGCTTGGAGACGAACACGCTGATCTCGGTGACGCCGGCGGACGAAGTTACGGTGAACCCGATGCCCTTCCGGTCACGCCAGGTGATCTGGTGCTCCTCGAGCTTGACCTGAGCCGGCCCGTCCCGGTAGGGCTGGAGGAGCCGCACGGCCTTCATGAGCTGCTCCGAGGTCACCTCCACCGGGATGGTCCGGTGCGTGGACAGGTGCACGATGGCCAGGCCGGACTTCTCCACCGGCGGGCGGCGGATCTCCGTGAAGGCCGCCCGCCGCGCCTCGTCGATGGCCCGGTCCATGGCCCGGGACCCGAAGCCGGCCTCCTCGGCGATCGACCGGAGCTCCGCCACGGAGAGGGGCTTGGCGTCCTCGGATCTCTCGATCTCGGCGGCGCGCCTCAGGATCCGGTCGGCGTCGACCTTCGAGAAGATGAGGGGGTCGGTCATGGGTTCGGGGAGCGGCTGGGGCGATGGGGCCCCGATGCGCTGGGAGCCCCGGTAGTCGGACCGACAAACTGCCTGGCTGGAGTCGGCCGACGCAAGCGTGGGCGGGGCGGGGCGCCGAATACGAGGGCCTGTCCGAATCGAGCAGCGAATCCCTATGATGGATCCCTGTCCCCCAGCCCGAGGTGCTGCCCATGCCCGACGCCGTCATCTCCGACCTGAACGCTGCCCTCGAGGGCCGCTACGCCATCGAGCGCAAGATCGGCGAGGGCGGCATGGCCACCGTCTACCTGGCGACCGACGTCAAGCACAACCGCGACGTCGCCCTGAAGGTCCTGAAGCGGGAGTTGTCCGCGGTGGTGGGGGCCGAGCGGTTCCTGGCGGAGATCGAGACCACGGCCAACCTGAAGCACCCGCACATCCTGCCGCTGTTCGACTCCGGCGAGGCCGACGGCTTCCTGTTCTATGTCATGCCGTACGTGGAGGGGGAAACCCTGGCCGCCCGCCTGGCCCGGGAGCGGCAGCTCCCCGTGGACGAAGGCGTGCGCATCGCCACGGCCGTGGCCAACGCTCTGGATCACGCCCACCGCCACGGCGTGGTGCACCGGGACATCAAGCCAGCCAACATCCTTCTCCAGGACGGCGAGCCCCTGGTGAGCGATTTCGGCATCGCCATTGCGGTGGGTGCCGCCGGCGGCAGCCGCCTCACCGAGACGGGACTCAGCGTGGGGACGCCGTACTACAAGAGCCCTGAGCAGGCCACCGGCGACCAGACCGTAGGGCCGGCGTCGGACATCTATTCCCTGGCGTGCGTGCTGTACGAGATGCTCGTGGGGGAGCCCCCCTACCTTGGCAACACCGCCCAGGCCGTGCTGGGGAAGATCATCCAGGGGCAGCCCGTCTCGGCCACGGCCGTGCGGAAGTCCATCCCGCCCAACGTGGACGCCGCCATCCGCAAGGCGCTGGAGAAGCTGCCCGCCGACCGCTTCACCGCGGCCCAGGAGTTCGGCAAGGCCCTGGCGGACGAAGGCTTCCGTCACGGCGAGGCCCCCGGTGCCACGGATCCGGTGGTGGTCGCCCGGATGCGGTGGATGAGCCTGGGGGGATGGGGCACCGCGGCGGTGCTGGCCCTGGTGCTGGGCGTGGTGGCCACCCGCCCGGACCCTGCCTCCCGCGCGGACCGCTTCGCCATTCCCAGCGAGGGTGGAGGAGCCGTCACCGAGGGTGGCGTCCTCCTCCCCGACGGCTCCGGGATGGTCTTCCACAGGGGGAGCGGCGATGCCGGGCAGCTGTGGATCCGGCGCTGGGAGGACACGTCTCCCCTTCCCGTGCGGGGGACGGAGGGCGCGGACTTCCGTGGGTACAGGGTCTCCCCCGACGGGTCCGAAGTCTCGTTCTCGACCGGCTTCCCGAGCACCCTTCGCGTGGCGCCGCTGCTCGGGGGGGCCGTGCGGACGCTGGCCGACTCGGCATACGGCGGTGGCCCGTGGGATCCCGACGGGGCCCGGATCTACTATATCGATGCCACCTGGGGCGTCAGCCGGGTTCCCGCGACGGGCGGGGAGATCGAGGTGGTCGTACCGGGAGAGCGACCCGACTCGGTTTGGGCACCCTATGGCTTCGGCCCCGACGGCTCCACGCTCCTCGTGGGCCACTTTTCACCGCAGGCCCTCCGGCCGTCGCTCTGGCTCGTGGACCTCGAGTCCGGGCAACGCACGTTCCTCACCGAGGGCGCCCAGCCGGCGCAGGTTACGGAGAGCCAGCTCCTCGTCTTCGGGACGATGGATGGAGCCCTCATGGGGGCACCCATCGGCCTGCGTGACAGGCGACTCACCGGGGCCGCCACCGTCCTCGTGGAGGGCATCGCGACGGATTCCCGCGAAGTTGGCGTCGATGCGACGCTGTCCGACGACGGGACGCTCCTGTACCGACCCGGGGCTGCCAGCCGCGGTGTGACCCCCGTGTGGGTGGATCGGCGGGGCGCGACCCGGGTCATCGACCCTGCGTGGCGCTTCCCCGGCAACATCACGAACGGGAGCTTGAGCCTCTCGCCCGACGGCGGGAAGATGGCGGTCTCCATCCTGGACGAGACGTGGGACCTCTGGATCAAGGAGCTGGACGCGGGCCCGCTCACACGGTTCACCCTGACCGGAGGCATCAACCGCAGGCCCACCTGGTCGGCCGACGGCGAGACGGTCTACTTCCTCTCCGACAGGGACGGCACCCCGGACCTGTGGGCGCGACCGGCGGACGGCAGCCGGCCGGCCACGCTCGTGCTTGCGAGAGACTTGGCCGTCCAGGAGGCCTTCCCGGCGCCCGACGGCTCCATCGTCTTCCGCACGGGAACGAATACGGGGGGTGGCACCGACGCAGACATCTTCCGGTGGGGCCCCCCGCCGGACACCGTGGCCCGGGCCATCGTGGACAGCGACTTCCTGGACTGGCAGCCGGCCCTGTCGCCCGACGGGCGGTGGCTGGCGTACGTGTCCACCGAGTCAGGAAGCTCCCAGGTGTACGTGCGCCCCTTCCCGGACACCCAGACGCGACGCTCGCAGGTCTCCGTGGACGGCGGGACGGAGCCCGTCTGGTCCAGGGACGGCACCGAGCTCTTCTTCCGTGGTGCCGAGAGCTTCGTGGCGGCGGCGGTACAAACCGCACCAACCTTCGAGATCCTGGAGCGGACTCCGCTCTTCCCGGTGGAGCAGTTCCAGTACGGCGCCGGCCACCCCATGTACGACGTCCACCCCGACGGGGAGCGCTTCCTCATGCTCCTGGCCGGCGAGCCGGAGCCATCGGCCGTCATCGTCGTGCAGAACTGGCTGGACGAGGTGGAGGAGCGGATGGGACGGTGACGGAAGAGCGTGCCCAACGACCGCGACGTCCACGTCGTCGACCCGGCCGGCTCACCTGAGCGGCGGCGTCGGCCTTCCGTTAGATTTCATGATGATCCTGACCGACGCCGAAGAAACCGCTGTCCGCCGAGCGGTGAGCGCGTACCGCGCGATGCGGTGTAAGGAGACGAAGGGGGCCTTCACCGGCGTGACCGCCGACCAGATCCTCGAGGAGCTGCATCCCACGCCGGTCCGCTGGGTCGCGCTCGCCTCGTTGGTCATCGCCCGAGCCGAAGGCGACTGAAGACGGGGAACGGGATGAGGAAGAAGGGCCTGTTGCTGGTGCCGGAGTTCCCCTCCGACTCCTTCTGGAGCTACCGGCACATCATGCGGTACGTCGGGCGGAAGGCCGCCTTCCCACCCCTCGGTCTTCTGACGTTCGCGGGGTATCTGCCGGACGATTGGGACCTCGAGCTCGTCGACCTCAACGTACGGGCGCCCTCACAGGGAAGACTTCGTGCGAAGATGGCCGGGTCCGATGCCGTCTTCCTGACCGCGATGTCCATTCAGAAGAGGTCCCTCGTCGAGGTGCTGAGAGGGCCCGCGCAGGGCCTCGAGGTCCCGATGGTGCTGGGGGGTGCGTTCGCTTCTTCGTATCGGGACCAGATCCTGGATCCCCGATCGGAGTCCGACCAGATCCTCCACGACGGGTTGGACGTCCTGGTCTGGGGCGAGGCCTACGCCTCGATAGAGGAGTTGCTTTTCTGGCTTGCCGAGGACCCGGTCCACTCCCCCTCCACTCCGCGGCTCCTCATCCCGGCCGCGGTAGCCCGAACGGAACCGGGATCGCGGGCTTACCTCAACGACCGGTCCGTCTTCCAGTCCCTCGACTCGGTGCCGTTGCCTCGTTGGGATCTCATGCGTGTGGCGGACTACCACTCCATGATGATCCAGACGACGGCTGGATGTCCCTTCCGGTGCGACTTCTGTGACATCATCCAGTTCAACGGAGGGTTCAACCGCCCCAAGGCTCCGGCGACGGTACGGAGAGAGCTGGACGCCATCCTCGCCACAGGCTATCGAGGCAGCGTCTTCAGCGTCGACGACAACTTCATCGGGACGCCTTCCGCCACGAGGCAGATCCTCGAAACCATGATCGAGTTCCAGAGGGAGCGAGGGTACCCCTTCTCCTTCTATACCCAGGCCAGCGTGAATCTCGGCACCCCCAAGCTGCGGGATCTGATCGGGAAGATGAAGCAGGCCGGCTTCGGCGCGGTGTTTCTCGGTATCGAGAATCCGGATGCAGAAGCCATCAGGAGCATGAACAAGAAGCAGAACCTCATGGTGGACATCCCGGAGACCGTCGCGGCGATTCAGGAATCCGGGATCGAGGTCTACGCCGGGTTCATCTTCGGTGCGGACTCGGACGAGCCCACAACGGCCGACCGGATCGTGGACTTCGTCAAGCGCACGCGGATCTTCACGGCCATGACCGGGATGCTCACTCCGGTCCCCCATACGCCGCTGTGGGAGCGGCTGAGGCTCGAAGGAAGACTCAGACCTGCCGAGTATTCGGGGAACAACACGGACGACGAGGTCCAGTTCGTCCCCCTCAGGATGACCCGGGAACAGATGTATGAAGGGATCCATGCGATCCTCTCGCGACTCTTCACCCCTGCCGAGTCGTACCGACGCGCCTTCGACATGCTGCGCTCGATCCAACCGCACATCTTCTCGGGCAAGCGAGCGCAGCCGAGGTACTGGAAGAGTGCCCTACGGTCACTCTGGACGCAGGGTATACGCCGATGTGACACGGCCTATTTCAGCCTTCTATGGCGCGCCAGCAGATTGGACCGCAGGATACGCCGCCGGGCTCGGAACGATGCCCGGCGGGTCCGCCGGCTGCTCAAGGGAATCCGACGAACCGACAGGGCCGACGCTTGCGGCGACCCGACCTGGATGGAAGAGCTCGTGGCATATGCCCAGGACTACCTGATCCGCTTCCGGCCGGAAGAGCCGATGGAGCTGCTGCGAGAATGGGTCGAGGACGTGCGGGCGCGGCTCCGCGTCGAAGCGCTATCCCCGGAGGACGCTCGGGTCGTGTACGAGAACGCCCGACGGTATCTGAAGGTGCAGATGCGACGTCATCGCTTTCCCGGAGTCGTGCTCGCGCGAGCCATCGAGGCCGCGATCAAGGGCCTGCACTACGAGCGCGTGATGAACGCCGTCGTGGAGGGTGATCGTAGAGGCTAGGGGGTACGCGTTGTGCGTCCCCCCCGGGAGCCGACGC
>JARRLD010000247.1:0-6335 GCA_037387345.1 Gemmatimonadota bacterium | reverse complement strand
GGTCCAGAGCATTCTCCTCGATGTGGCCTTGGCGAGGTAGTGGGCAAGGTCGCGGCCTATCTCATCGCAGTGGCAGCCCAAGGCCAGCGAAACAGAGGCTGCAATTGCACCCCCCAACGTGAAGGGACCGAGTAACGCGAGCGTGATCCGCCACACTGGCACATTGGGCGTCACCAATCCCATTGCAGCCATGGCAGCCGGAATCAGGCTCACGAGTACACCGCCCACCGCGCCCCACACTGCGACTCCCGGAAGCGACAACTGATCGAACCTGCGACGACGCCCCGCGATTCCGAGCACCGCAGAGAAGGCTATACCCCCAAAGAAGCCAGGATACGCCAGCGCCGCCGGCCAGATATCAACCAGCGATCCGAGTGGATTCGGCCAGATGTTGTGAATCAGCTCGATGCCGATGCCGGCGAGAAACCCTGCGACTGCCCACGTCAGGCCCATCCCCACGGCGCCACGGATGCGCCTCAGCCACTTTCCCATGACGCCTCCCGAGTTCCTCACGCCACCGATCACCGCCCAAACGCTGGCACTACTCTTCGGCAGTGTGTGCGACGCCCCCACGTCCCCTGCCGAGCACGTCCCGGATCTCATTGGCATCCAGAGCCGGCGGCGATGAGCCGCCGCCATCCTCGAGTGCTCCACCAGTGCCCGCGGCTCTCGCGATGGCAAGCGTGCCGGCCGCTGAGCCGGCGCCAAGAAGCGTGACCACACCGATCGCAACGACGCCGAAGCCGGAAAAGCTGAGTCCAACCAGCCCTGCGCCAATCGCGAACAGTCCTCCCAATGCACCCCAGGCGATAAGCCGCGGAAACGAGAGCTGGTCGAAGCGCCGGCGACCATCCACAGCGCCGAGAAGGGCGGCAAACGCAGTTCCACTCACAAAGCCCAGGAATCCGAACATCATGCTGGAGTTGATTACGATCCCCGCCACCGGAAACCCCAGGAGCATCCCGGTTACCCAACCGGTGATGGCACCAACTGGGAGCCATGCCGTTGCCCACGTGATGCCCAAGCCTATCGCTCCTCGAATCCGTCGGAGCCACTTTCTCATTTCAGGCCTCGTGTGTCGGGCACCTGCAGTGCTATCCTCGGCGAATCCTACTGAGGTCGATATCGTCCATTGCGGTGCAATCGTCCGCGAGCGGCAGTGCCTCGCCCCCGGCTCACAACACCAAGCTCAGCTTCTTCCAGTGATGATGCAAACAGGCTGGCGTCCGGGTGGCGATCTGACCAGGGTGCGAGCCAAACTGTCGTAAGTGAATGCCTACTGTCCTGGAGAGTGCGCGATGATGATTTCATTTCCTGACCGCGTCCGACTGCTTCGAAGCTGCGGGCCTTACTTTCTGATGGCCACGACCTATCTGGCCATTCCAGCCGGCTCGAAGGCTCAAGTCGCTCGGACTGCTCCAACGGGAGCGACGACACAGGAAGTGGCGGCGATCGAGCCCCCATCCGTCCCGCTTCCTCCTGAAGCCGAGAGTGCCGGCGTCACTCGCTTTTCGTTCATCGTGTACGGTGATACCCGCGGGCGCAGGGATGGTGAGGATGTCCAGTACGAGCACTCTCTCGTCGTCGAATCCATAATCCGCACCGTAGACGCTCTACGTGATGGACCTGACCCGGTACGCTTCGTGCTACAGAGTGGCGACGCGGTGGTCAACGGTCGGAACCCCTCCCAATGGAACGTCAGTTTTGTGGGGCTGATCAACCGCATCACCCGAGACGCAGGACTGCCCTACTTCCTCGCACCGGGGAACCACGACGTCACGGCGTCAGCAGATCTCGACTCGCCGCGACGTAGACAGGGCCTCAGCAACTACCTGTCCGCGATGTCGAGACTGATCCCCCCCGAAGGCGCCACACGCAGGCTGGACGGCTACCCTTCCTACGCGTTCGGATTCGGAAACACCTTCGTTCTCGCCCTGGACTCGAACATCGCGGAAGACTCCACTCAGTTCGCCTGGGCAGCGGCGCAACTCGAAGGGATTGACCGGGACCGCTACGTCCATGTGGTGGCCTTCTTCCATCACCCAGCGTATTCATCGGGGCCCCACGGCGGCTCTCGCGTGGAACGCCCAACTGCGGCGATACGCACCCTTTGGATGCCGCTCTTCCGGCAGCACGGCGTCGACCTCCTCTTCGCCGGGCACGAGCACCTCTTCGAGCACTGGACCGAGCATTACAAGGACGGCAACGGCGAATGGAAGCGGATGGATCAGATCGTGAGCGGGGGAGGCGGAGCACCCCTCTACCAGTATCGGGGAGAGCCTGATCTGCGAGAGTATCTGGCCCAGGCGGCGGCCGACTCGGTGCGGGTCAACCATCTTGTCCAACCCGGTCCGGATCGTGGTGACAATCCATACCACTACGTGGTAGTCCATGTCGACGGACCCGACGTGTGGATCGAAGTCGTCGGGGTGGACTGGGGCATCGGCTTCAGCCCGTACCGAAGCTCGCGGACCGGTCTATCGGGCGGATTGGAGGAGTGAGCGCTCTATTTGAACCGCCACCCAGTGATCGCGAGCTTTCCGAGCAACTGGTCCGGCTCGCGATGCAATCTCAGTTCGGGCACATGGACGTTGGGCGCGTCGAGCGTCTGGCATCAGGCTGGGAGTACGACGTCTACCTCGTCGACGACCACCTGGTTGTCCGGTTCCCTCGATACGCCGAAGTCGCGGAGCATCTGAGCCGGGCCGAAGCTCTCCTTGGATTTGTCGGCGCAGAGTTGGGCTCCGAGGTGACGGTGCCTCGGATCACGTTGAGAGGCGAGCCCGGTCCTCATTTCCCGCACCGCTTCTTCGGCCATGAGCTGATTCCAGGGGTTCCGGCCGCCGACGCCGCCGAGGCGCCAGTCGCGGCCCTGGCATCAGATCTCGGCCGGGCGTTGACGCTGATCCACGGAATCTCCGCGGCTCGGGCTTCCCGCCTCGGGGTGGGGCCCCAGAAGTGGTTCTGCCACTCATCGTTCGACGGGCTGGTCGACGCGCTCCAGGCGGTACCCGAGGTGGGGAGGTTGGTCCCCGAAGCCGCGCCCTGGGTCCACGGCTCGGCGACGGTACCACCCGAGTACTCCGGTCCTCCCCGCTTCATCCACGACGACCTGCAGCCCGAGCACATCATCGTTCACCCGGACTCAGGTCGACTTAGCGGCATCATCGACTGGGGTGCGGCACTTGGGGATCCGGCGCAGGACTTCTCGTTCATCGCTGCGTGGGCGGGGTGGAGGTTCACCATGTCTGTGCTCGATCATTACCACGGTCCTGCGGACGTCGATTTCGAAGACCGTCTGCTCTTCCTCGGTCGAGTCCGCGCCCTTGGTTGGCTGGCATACGAGGTCCAGATGGACCTGGATACCCATCGGACCCAGCGTGTCGCACGAGACCTTCTGTGCCGGTCTTGAGGCCGAGCGTGCAGCGTCTAGTCGACTTCGCCGCTGAGACGATCCGGGTCGCGGCCCCGGAGGCAAGGGTCGCGCGCGGAACGGGGGCCCGCTGTTCGGCCATCCGGCCGCGCTCGCTTTGAAATGGAGTCGCGCACCCCTACCATTGGGACCTCACATGGAAAGGGGGAACGGTGGGGTTTTTCGCAAGGCTGTTCGGCATCGACGGGAACGACGCAGCCAAGCGCACGGTCGAAGCGGGGCAGATCTGCGCGAAATGTGGCCAGCCAGTTCCTCGCGACAACATGGCCTTTGACTCTGGTGGAGGCAGGCCCATCCACCGAGTGTGTCCGGCGACTCCTCCAGAGTCCTCGGACCCGTAACTCGGCGACCTTCTCTTCCACACGCGGCGGATGTCGGCCTCCGCTCGCCTGGCCTCGTCGGGAGGGGACATCCATCTTGAGTCGAATCAAGCATGCCGTTGGATCGGTCTTCGTCCTCGTGCTGGCAGCGACCTCGTTGTCATGTTCGCGGGACCTTCAGGTCGCTACGCACGAACGGACCGAGGATGAGGCAGCCGCACTGATGGCGGTCCAACAGTTCTTCGAAACCATGACGTCGAAGAACGCCACGGGCGCGCGCGCCGTGCTCGACCCCGAAGGAGACTTCGTCTCGGTACGCTGGACCGACGAGGGCGAACCCATCGTCCGACGGACCACGAACGAGGCCTATCTCCAGGGCCTTGAACGTGGGTCCGAGAGCTATCTGGAGAGGATGTGGGAATCGGAGGTCCGGGTCCACGGGCCGATCGCAGTGGTATGGACGCCCTATGACTTCCATATCGACGGGGAGTTCAGTCACTGCGGGATCGACGTCTTTCAACTCCTTCGGACGGAGACCGGCTGGACGATCACCGGTGGAACCTATACGGTCGAGCGCACCGGATGCGCTGAGAGCCCCCTCGGCCCGCCCGATATGTGACTCAGGATCGCCTGCATCGCTGAGCCGGGGCGCGCGATCTTCAGTGACCAGGACCCAGCAAATGGTCACGTTCCGAGGACGTCAGCCCGACGTCCTCGACATCCCTGGCGGATGCGATCGACTCCCGATCATCGGCCCCCCTCGCGAGAGCGAGCGAGCCCGCTGCGGAGACCGCCCCGAGGATCGTTGCCGCCCCCATCATCCCGGTGTCCAGGAGCCACCCTCCTCCCCACATGCCAATCGTCGCGGCGGCACCACCAAGGATCAGCCCACCGACAGCGCCCCATGCCGCAAATCGCGGAAGCGAAAGTTGATCGAATCGACGACGCCCTTCGGCCACACGGAGGATGGCAGAGAAGACGGCGCCGCCGACGAACCCGAGCGCGGCAAGGGACGCCGCGTTCAGGGCGATGACCGAGCCGAGACCGAGGGGGGAACCCGGGAGAACGAGGCGAAGCACCGCCCCGAGAACAGCTCCGATCGGAGCCCAACCCACAGCCCACGTCAGTCCCATTCCGATCGCACCGCGAATCCGACGTAGTCGTCCACTCACCTGAATGCCCTCCCCCGACTGGCAGAACGCGCTCGACCCCATCACCCTGGTACGCCGCGCGCAGCCTCGGGGGTCCGAACCAGGGCGGAGCCTTCACCCGAGCTCGTTGGGGGCCCGGTCGGTGGCTCAGCAATCGGCTTGCACCGTGCGCCCCGGGTCCGCAGAGTAACGCAGCGGCAGCGACGCGAGCCGCGGCACAACAGGGGATAACCTGTCGGAGAGCGGTACCGAGAAGATGCGATTCCAGACCGTGCGTTGGACCGTCCTCATGGCGGTATGGACGATGGTCCCTGGGGGACCCACCGGCTGCGCATCCCACGGAGGCCGCCCGTCTGACCCGAGCGAGCAGTGGCTCGCCCGAAAGGGGTTCGCAGCAAGAAGCAACTGGAATTCCACCGCACTTCACCTGCGAAAGCAGCAGATGCGTTCGACTCTTCGGATCTCACAGCTGATCCGACGAGTGCCCGGGGTGAGGCTCCAACCCAGTCGGGACAACCCCCTGGGATTGACTCGAGTCCTGGACGGGGATCGGGGGTCCTGCGCAATGCAGGTCTATCTCAACGGAGTCCGCATGGCTCCCCAGGATCCCGAAGCGCGCGTCGACCTGGACGCCCGCGTCGGCCTCCCTGACCTGGACGCCCTCGAGCTGCACCTCGGGCCCGACGGCCCGGTCTATGATCCAGAGGGATGCGGAAATCTCCTCCTGTGGAACCAGAGCATGCAGCACGTGGAGGGCCCCGAGTTCCTGGGAAGCATCCGGGGTCAGGTGGAGAGCGAACCTCCGGATACCGTCGTAGGCGTCCGCCTCGGATCCGGCGGATCGATGCAGCGTCCCGACTCCGCTGGCTTCTTCTACTTTTCCGGACTTCTGCCAGGAGAATACGAGCTGGAGATCATCGTCCCGGGTCGGCCGGTGCTCATGCACAGAGCCCGCGTCTATGCCTATACGGAGTCACACGTAAAGGTACAGAGACGCCCGGCCCTACATCGTCCCCCGCTTGGTCTTGATGACAATCACGCCGTTCGCACCCCGGCTTCCATAGATGGCCGTCTCTCCCGCGTCCTTCAAAACGGTGATCGACGCTATGCTGTTCGGGTCGATCCCGTGGAGCGCCGCGTCGGCAGACGGCATCAGAACGCCGTCAACGACGAAGAGAGGATCCTGACCTGCCTGGAAGGAGCTGGTGCCACGAATCCGGACCGTTACCCCACCACCGGGCCTTTCGACGACCTGTACACCCGGAACCCGGCTCAACATCTCCGACAGTGTCCGCGAGCGACCCGTGGTATCGTCGTCACCCGACACGGTGGATACGGACCCAGTCCGGTCATCCTTGTCGACGTCACCGTAACCGATGTCAACGGAGTCGTTGGCCGTGGCCCCTTCCCCGGCCGATCGCGTGGTCGCGC
>JARRLD010000246.1:0-6345 GCA_037387345.1 Gemmatimonadota bacterium | reverse complement strand
TGGAGCCCATGGATAGCCGGGCTCATCTGGATGTACGCCATTCCGGCGCTGCCGTTGGTTAGTCACCTTCGATGCAATCGTCACTTGCCTGAGGACGTACACACCCGAAGAGCTCCAGCAGATGGCCGACGACGCCGGCGCTGCTGCTCGCACGGGTCGAGCGCAAGCGAAACGACTGCCGCTACGCGTCACTTACCTGGTCGCGTTCCCGCCCGACGAACCGTGAGCGGCGTCCGGAACGCGCACCCGTCTCTGCCGGATCAGACGAGGTTCACGTCTCGAGGGGCCGGCACGGTGGTGGCCGTCGAGGCGCTGCGCAGCCTCCCCCGCAAGCCCTGCTCCAGAGCAGAGGGAGAGCGAGCGAAGGGGCGTTCTCCCGGCCGTGGCGCGGGCCGTCTAGCCGTCGGTGACGACATGCGTTCGTCGAGTCTGCGTCAGCGTCAGCAGGATATCCGCGTACCAGGCGCAGTTGAGCCCGAGCGCCTCATCCCTGTCCACATCACGCATGCCCACATCGAGCCGTGCGGAGTGCACGCCGAGCAGCACCCAGGGAAGATCACGCCGAGCCGGACCCGGCCTCGCGAGCCGCATGACGACAGGTGCCCCGCTGCTGCCGCGGTGTGTGCGCCCGTCGGTCAGGAAATAGCCCTCCCCCTGGAAGCGCAGCCCGAAGGAGGAGGCCAGGATGGCCTGACGCGCGACCGGCGTGTGGTGCAGTTGATCGTGGAACCCGAGCGGGAACCCGACGATGAGCGTCGGCGTGCCGATCTCGACCGTGTCGTGCTCACCGAGCAGGTGCTGCGGGGTGAAGCTCCGGAGCGTCACGGGCCGGGGTAGAGCCGTCCGGTCGATTTCGATCGCCGCGACGTCGATCTCGCCGGCCGAGTCGATCGCCTGGTGCCAGACACTCTTTCCGTCTCGATAGAGCGGGATCGAGAAGCCGGTGAACGCGGCGACGTTCTCGGGGTCCGTGTGCAGCTCGATCTCGATGCGGTCTGGGGCGTGCTCGCTGGGCGCGTCCCAGAGGACATGCCGGCTCGTGACCAGGAACAACCGATCGTCGCGCTCGAAGAAGAACCCTGTGGCGTTGGTCAGCCGCTGCTGACCCAAGAAGGTAGCGATAGGGGTCGTGGTGAGCAGGATCGATTCGATCATCCGCGCCGGGGGGCTAGGTTCCGCCGCACTGCGACGGATTTCATTCGGCGCTCCGGTCGTCGTTCCGGTCGACCTCTGGCCACCGGATCCGCGAGGCTGAGGGCGGCCAGGTCGTCCTGCGAAGCCACCGCCTGTCCAGCGGACGGAGCATTCTGGCGCTCGCGGCGTTCGGCTCGTTTGGCCTCGACCTTCTCCGCCCGCTTCCGCTCGCCTTGTCTCTTGAGGACGGCCGTCCTGCTCCTGCGGGCCATGTTTGCTGAGCCTCCCGCTTCGTTGCGTTCCTGGCCCCGGAGGCCGGGCGAGTCGAGGCAACCGACGCTGCTCCGCTCGCATCGTAGCGCTGGCCCTCTAGAAGCGGTTGCCACCAGCACCTTGCGCACCGTCCCTGCTCCCCGTGCAACCAGCCACCGTGAGTCATCGTGAGTCAGCTTGATGCAGAGTTGCCTATCCAAGGACCACTTCCACCCGGTGGTCCGAACCGTCGTCGGACAGGGGCACGAGTGCTCCTCCCGGGAGCAGGGTCCCGTCGAGGCTGAGCCGCGAGACTCCGTGGCAGACCCCCTTCGGATTCTCGACGCGGATCCGGTAGAGGGTGCCGCCGTGGCGGTAGCTGATCTCGAAGTGCTTCCACTTCCGGGGGATGCAGGGATCGATGCAGAGGTTGGAACCCTGCTTGCGGAAGCCGAGGATCCATTCCAGGCCCGCGCGGTAGAGCCAGCCCGCAGCCCCCGTGTACCACGTCCATCCCCCCCGCCCCGCGTGGGGATCTCCGGAATAGACATCAGCGGCCACGGCGTAGGGCTCCACCTTGTAGCGGTGGGTGCTCGCGCGACGGCTCGCATGATGGATGGGGCTCAGCAGATCGAAGAGACCCTTGGCCTTGTCTCCCTCGCCGAGCATGGCAAGAGCGACGACCGACCAGGCGGCAGCGTGCGTGTACTGCCCGCCGTTCTCCCGAATGCCGGGGACGTATCCCTTGATGTATCCGGGGTCGAGGGGTGTTCGGTCGAAGGGCGGGGAGAAGAGCAGCACCAGCCGCTCCTCCCGCCGGACGAGGTGCTCCTCCACGGACTCCATGGCCTGGCGCGCGCGTTGCTCGTCGCTCGCATCAGAGAGGACCGCCCAGGACTGGGGAATGGAGTCGATCTGGCACTCGTCGTTCTGCGCGGACCCGAGCGGCGTCCCGTCGTCGAAGAACGCGCGCTTGTACCACGCCCCGTCCCAGGCCTCCGCCTCGAGGGATGCCTCGAGAGAAGCGGCAGTGCTCCGCCAGCTCGCCGCACGCTCTGCTTCCCCGCGCAAGTCGGCGATCCGCGCGAACTCCCGCAGGTTCGCGAGCAGGAACCAGCCCAGCCAGACGCTTTCGCCCCGGCCCTCGTGGCCGACGCGGTTCATGCCGTCGTTCCAATCGCCCCCTCCGATCAAGGGCAGGCCGTGGCGGCCCAGGTCGAGGCTCCGATCCAGGGCGCGCGCGCAGTGTTCGTAGAGCGTTGCTCGGTCTTCCGACTCCGAGGGCTCGAAGTAGGCCTCCTGTTGACCCTCCTCCAGCGCTTGTCCCTCGAGCCACGCCACCTCCTCGTCGAGCACCGCCTCGTCCTCGGTGGTTCGGAGATAGTGCGCCACCGCGTAGGGCAGCCAGAGGCGGTCGTCGGAGATCCGGGTGCGAACCCCGCGGCCCGTCGGCGGGTGCCACCAGTGCTGGACATCCCCTTCCCGGAACTGCCGGGCGGCGGCTCGGAGAAGGTGCTCGCGCACGAGCTCCGGCCTCGCCACGGCCAGCGCCAGGACGTCCTGAAGCTGATCGCGGAACCCGTAGGCCCCTCCGGACTGGTAGAACGCGGAGCGGGCCCAGATGCGGCAGGAGAGGGTCTGGTAGAGAAGCCAGCGATTGAGGAGGAGGTTCATCGACGGATCGGGCGTCTCGACCTGCACGGTGCCGAGCAGCTCGTTCCAGTGTTCCTCGACCTCGCGGAGAGCCGTCTCGCAGCCCAGCGCGCGGTAGTGCTCGACCAGGGTTCGAGCCTCCTCAGGACCCTCGCCCTGGCCCAGCAGAAAGAGCACCTCCGTGCGTTCGCCGGGCCCGAGCTCCACGTGCGTCCGGAGAGCGGCGCAGGGGTCCAGGCCCGCACCGGTCTTCCCGGATAGCCCCTGCCCTCGCTCCAGCGACGCGGGGTGGTCGAGGCTGGCGTTCCGGCCCAGGAACTGGAGTCGGTCGCCCGTCCAGGAGGTCTGCCGCCCGCCCAGATCGGCGAACGCGATCCGGTCCGCGAACTCCCCGTTCCACGGGTTCCGCGCGAAGAGAGCTCGTGTCGCGGAGTCGATCTCGGTGACCACGTGCGGTGCGGAGACACTCCGGGAGACGCCGAGCACCCACTCCGCATAGGCCGTGATCGAAAGGCGCCGCTTGCGGTCCGACCGATTCTCCAGGCTGAGCCGCGAGAGCTTGACGGGGTCCCGGACGGGCACGAGCTGCAGGAGATCCAGCGCGATGCCGTGGGATTCGTGCTCGAAGCGGCTGTAGCCCTGGCCGTGCCGGATGACGTAGGGCCAGGGCTCTTCTCGGATGGGAAGGAGGGTCGGTCCCCAGGTCTGGCCGCTGTCCTCGTCCTGCACGTAGAACGTTTCCCCGGGCGTGTCGCTGACGGGATCGTTCGTCCAGGGCGTGAGCTTGTTCTCGCGGCTGTTCCCGGACCAGGTGTAGCCCGAGCCCGACTCCGAGACCTGGAAGCCGAACCCCGGGTTCGCCACCACGTTGATCCAGGGAGCCGGGGTCCACTGCCCCTTGCCCAGGACCGTGACGTATTCGCGGCCGCCCTTTGCGAATCCGCCGAGGCCGTTCCCGAACTCCAGATCCAGCTCCGGAGGAGAGACGCTGTCGGCCTTCTCGCGCGTCGGGCGGAGACGCGGCGGGACCGGCCCGGGCCGGGGGCCCCCCAGCCGCACCGCCTGCTCGGACAGGCTCCCGCGGTGCGCGGAAATCACGATTCGCGCCGCCGCGCGCAGGAGGGCCTGGTCGCGCGAAGACACGAGGTCGGCGCGAAGCAGATACGCGCCTCCCTGTTCCTTGCGCTGCTCCTCGCCCGCCGCCTGGCTGGCTCGCACCATCCCCTCGAGCGACTCCTGGAGCGATTGCGCGTAGGAGGCCCCGGTGGCGTTGAGGATCACGAGGTCGGCGGCAATCCCCTTCATGCGCCAGTACTCCTGCGCCCGCAGGAGCTGTCGCACGACGTCCCGCTCCTCGTCCCGCTCGACGAGGACCAGGGCGATGGGAAGGTCGCCGGAGATGCCGTAGGGCCAGAGGCCGGACGCGCCGCTGCGGTTCGCAGCGAGGACCGAAGGCGCTGCGCGCAACGTGGGATCGGTGTAGAGCAGACGGTTGGCGAGACGCTGGAAGAGATGCGCCTCGTCCTGGGTGATCCGGAGGTGGTGCAGCTGGACCTGTGCCTGGGTCCAGGCCAGCGAGCTCTCTCGCTCGAAGGTTGCCGGCTGGCGGTACTTCTCGGCGAGCTCGAGCGCCTCGTCCCGGGAGGCCGCCAGGAGGGTGGTGAACACCAGGCGAACTGCCTCTCCCGGGGGAATCGCCAGCCGCTGGCGGAGGCTCACGATCGGATCCAGAACCGCCCCGGCCGTGTCCGAGAGGGGGCCCCCGTCGTGCACGGACAGCGGAGACCGAATCCCGCGGCCCCGGCCCAGGAAGCGCGCGCGGTCGCTCTCGTACTGCAGCGGAGAGGTCGGCTCCCCCTCGACGGCGGTCAGGTGAGCGAGCCAGACCTCCCGCTCGTCGGCCGAACGCGGGCGTCGGGTCGCAAGCAGGGTTCCGAGCTCGGGAACGAACTCCGTCTCCACGAAGAGGTTCGAGAAGGCGGGGTGGGCCTCGTCCGCGCCCTGGGGAGCCAGGACGATCTCCGCGTAGGAGGTGAAGTCGATCTCACGCTCCCGGTTCCCGACGTTCGTCACCGTCAGCTGGCGGAGCTCGGCGTCGTCCTCGGGGGACACCACGATCTCGAGGGTGATGGCCAGGGAGCGGTCTCGCTGCACGATCTTGGCCCGGTCCTCGGAATAGACGACCTCGTAGTGGTCGACCTCCGTTCCACTCGGCTGGAAGCCGGCGGACCAGACGTCCCCGGTGTCGGCATCGCGCAGGAAGACGAAGGTGCCCCAGCAGTCGCGCGTCGTGTCCTCCCGCCAGCGGGTGACGGCGAGGTCGTTCCAGCGGCTGAAGCCGGAGCCCGCTGCCGTGATCATGACCGTGTAGCGGCCGTTCGAGAGAACGTGGGTGCGCGGCGTGATGTCGTGCGGCGACTCGAACCGACGCAGCGTGGGGAGAACGAGGTCGCGGACGAGCGGCGCCACCCGCACCTCCTCGCCCCGGGGCCGGGTCACCGCCACCGAGCGCGGCGTCCGCTCCTGGAGCAGGAGCTCCGCCGCCTGGACCATGGGATGGGCGTGAAAGCGCCTGCGGGTCAGGCCGTCGTGAACCACGTTGCCCAGGGAGACGAGGGTCATTCCCTGGTGATGGGCCATGTAGCTCCGGACCACGGCCACCCGCGCGTTCTCGGGCAGCTTCGATGGGGTGTAATCGAGCGCTTCATAGAACCCGTAGGCGCCTCGGGCTCCGGCCTCCTCGAGGCGCGCGAAGTTGTCGAGCGCTGCTCTGGGTTCCAGCATGGCCGCAAGTGCCGTCGCGTAGGGAGCCACCACGACGTCCTCGAACAGCCCTCGCTTGAGCCCCAGGCCCGGCACGCCAAAGTTGGAGTACTGATAGGTGAGCTCCACGTCTCGAAGACCGTGGCCCGATTCGGAGACCCCCCACGGGACCGTCCGCTCCGTGCCGTACTGGATCTGGCGCGCCACCACGAGACGGCAGGTGAGATCCAGCAGGCTGCGGGCGGGCTCCTGCATCACGAGCAGCGGCATCAGGTACTCGAACATGGAGCCCGACCAGGAGACGAGAGCGGCACCGCGCCCCACCGGCGTGAGAGCCCGGCCGAGGAGGAACCAGTGCCGGGGCGAGACGTCGCCCTTGGCGATGGCCACGAAGCTTCCCAACCTCGCCTCGGAGGCCAACAGGTCGTAGCAGCTGGGATCGAGTGTGCCGTCGGCGACGCGATAGCCGATGGAGAAGAGCTTGCGCGAGGAGTCGAAGAGGAAGCGGAAGTCCATGGCCTGGACCATCTGTTCGGCGCGGAG
>JARRLD010000245.1:0-6352 GCA_037387345.1 Gemmatimonadota bacterium | reverse complement strand
CCCGCGCTTCGGATCGCTCTGGTTCCGCGGTCTTTCCACTGATTCTAGCGGCCCGTCATCACCACGGCGTCAGCGGAACGTCACCTGCCAGCGGCACGTCCGGGAGAGCGGGATGCCAGAGGAGCGGGCGCCTCCAGCAGCCAGACCCCGGCACGGAGCTTGCGTCGATCACTAGAGGTCGAATCGTTTCTCCACAATCGTCGAGGTGGAACCATGAGAAACCGATTCCCCCCCTCGCTGTTGTCCCTGCCCCTTCTTCTGATGACTGCGGCGCCCACGGTGTTGTCCGCGCAGGAGGAAGCGCCGCCCCAGGAGGAGATCTCCGCCGAGCTCATCCTCACGACCGGGGTGGTGGACCGCGAGCCCGTCGACACGATGGAGGCCTTCGCCGCCGACGTGGGAGAGGTGTACGCCTGGATGCGGGTCACCGGCGCCGAGGGTCAGACGATCCAGATCCTGTGGACCCACGGGGCCGAGTCCGTCCCCGTCTCGCTGGAGATCGGCGGCTCTTCCTGGCGCACCTGGAGCGCGAAGACCGTCTTGCCGGAGGACGCCGGGGATTGGACGGTCGAAGTCCGCGACGCCGACGGCAACGTGCTCGCCACGGCCAACTTCACGGTAGGGGAGTCGGGCGCTATCTCCTCATCAGGTCGAAGACCAGGATGACGATCTCGATGAGGATGAGGATGACGATGTACCACTCCACCCGGAGCGTCTGCCGGTGCCGCGCCGTGTCGATCAGGAGCGCGGCGCTCTGGGAGATGAAGTCCGTCTTCCGGGCGAGCACCCGATCACGCTCCTCCAGCTCGAACTCCGCGCCAAGGCGCTCATAGACGCGATCGAGGGTGGTGTCGTCCCAGGTGACCTCCGGCTTCTCGGCCACCTCCAGGCGGCCCATGACCCGGGCCTGGGTCTTGAGCGCTTCGCCGAGCTGCGTCACCAGCCGCCGTTGTCCCCTCGCGGCCTCGCGGCCCCGACGCATGGCCTCCACCCACGGCTCCAGCTGCCGGAGGACCTGACCCACCTCCGACTCGTAATGAGCGAGGGCCGTGCTCTTGGCCACAACCTCGGCCGCGACCTGCAGCCGCGCCGGATCCGCGCTCCGAAGCCAGAGGATCCCGGCCTCGTCCATGCCCTCCTCGTGGTCGGGGTCGACCGTGACGGTGAGCTCCTCCGCCTCCACCTCGGGAAAAGGGGCCACGATACTGCCCGCCATCGCGCCCAGGAACGCGTCCTCTTCGGCCTTCGTAAGGCCGACGCATACCGCGGCGCCGAAGCGGAACAGGACAGCCCACCCGGACTCCCGGAGCCGAAGGACGAGTGGCTGCCGAGCGAGCACCTCCTGGTCTGTCACGGAGCGGGTGTCGATGCGCTCACCCAGATAGCGCGCGCTGAGGCGCAGGGCGATCGGGGGATCACGCCCCGCGTCCGCACCGAGAGCGGCCTCGTCGTGCATGCGGATGCCTCCCTGCCGAGCTGCTCTTCTCCGCACCTGCTATCGAGCCCCGGGCAGCAACAGAATCGCGGTCGTCAGCCCCGGTGCGGCCGTCCACTCCCCGGACGCCACGAGGACCTGCATGAAGCCCCCCAGGCGGAGACCGAGCCGGCCCCGCGGGCGCAGCAGCACCCCGGCGCCGACCAGAGGTCCACCGGCGATCCCATGGGTTCCGTCGCTGTCACCGGCCAGGAATCCGGACGCGCCGCCCTCGAGCTGCATCAGGTGCCGACCCGCGGGGACCGAGTACGTGGCCGTGGCATGCGCCCAGACCCCGGTCATCCCGTAGGAGCCGGTCCGCACCAGATAGCCCGCACGGGCGTCGAAGCCGAGGCCAGCGCGCGGTACCCAGGCCGCCTCGAGCGCGGGTCCTCCTATCCATTCGAAGGGATCTTCCTCGTCTTGCCAGCGGGCGACCATCCCGGAGGCTCCGAAAGCCCATCCTCCGCGCGACGTGGCGTCGACGGTCGCGGGGTCCGTCCCCTGGGCGGTGGAGGGAGCGGGTCCAGCCAGAAGCGCTGCCACGACGGCCGCGCCGGGAATCCAGACCGCGAATCTCATGTCCGTATATCCTGACGGACATGCCGTCCGTCGTATAAGAAACGCCCGGCCGGAACGCCTCCGGTCGCGCGCTTCATGGATGATAACGAGTCCGACCCTGGATTCAATCCGCCTCGACGCCGACGGGCGAAAGCGCTTCGTGGCGGAGCTTGAGACGCTCACTTCGCGGTTCCACCGGCCGACCCTGCCACCCTCGTCGCGGTCGGCGGGGTGATGCTCGCCGTGGCCCTGCTCGCCGCCGTGATCTCCGCGATGCGCGCGACGTCTCGAGACCCTGCGGAGCTCCTGGCCTCGGAGTGAAGGTCCGGAACGGGCGACGCATCACGTCGTCGCCCACCGATTGACTTACCCGATCCTCCTCCCCCACAATCGTGCAGACTCCACGGCATGCCGTCTTTTGCCCCGTGCCCCGTGCGCCGACCCTCCGCTGGGCGAGGACCCTGCCGCTCCCGCCGCCGACGGAACCATCCACCACGGAAAGCACGGCAGGGAAGCTGATGAGCGTTCACGAAGATCCATCACAGGGACTCGGTTCCCCGCGCCCGCCGGGAGCGGGTGTCCGGCTGACGATCCTGGGGCTCTTCTTCCTCTCCGGCGCCTGCGGCCTGGTCTACGAGGTCGTCTGGATGCGGATGCTGACCCTGATCTTCGGGGCCACCGCCTTCGCCACGAGCACCATCCTGGCATCTCTCTTCACCGGACTCGCCCTCGGTGGGGCGTTTTTCGGGCGGCTCATCGACCGCGGCAGGAGCCCCCTGCTGGTCTATGCCCTGCTGGAAGGGGGAATCGGGATCTTCGCCTTCCTCATGCCCCTCCTGCTGGGTGGGGTCACCTTTCTCTACGTCGCCGTCGCCCGGCAGTTCGGGCTCGGTTTCTACGGGATCAACGCGATCCGGTTCGTTCTCGCGTTCCTCGTCCTGATCCTCCCAGCCACGCTCATGGGCGGAACCCTTCCGGTGATCGTGAAGCTCTTCGCCAGGGCGCCGGAGCGGCTGGGCCGGCACGTGGGCCAGCTGTACTCGCTGAATACCCTCGGGGCGGTGGTCGGCACGATTGCCGCGGGGTTCTTCCTCATCCTCCTGCTGGGCACCCGGCAAGCGGCTTATGCCGCGGGTGCCGTCAACCTGCTCATCGCCGGCATCGTCTTCCTGTTGCACCGACGCGGGACTACCCGGCCGGCAACGGCCAGCGTACCGGAGGAGGTCGAAGCAACCACGAGCACGGGTGGGAGCTCTGCCTACCCGGCCCGCGCGGTCCGCCTGGCGCTGTGGGCCATCGGCCTGGCCGGATTCTGCGCGCTGGCCCTGGAGGTGTTCTGGACCCGTTCCCTGGTGTTCTTTCTGGACAACTCGACCCACGCCTTCACCACCATCCTCACAGCCTTCCTCCTGGGCATCGGCATCGGCAGCCTTGTTGTCTCGGCCTTCATCGACACCCGCCGGAGGCTCCTGGGCTGGTTGGGCTTGATCGAGGTGCTCATCGGCCTCTCGGCCGTTCTCGCCATCCCCACCCTCAACCACCTCACGCCGGTGTTCGAGCGGATGGCCGACGTGTCCATCGACGACCCCATGCTTCACTGGAAGTGGATGGGCATGCGGTTCGTGAACGCGCTTTCGGTGGTGCTGGTGCCCACGATCCTCATGGGGATGGCGTTTCCGGTGGCCAGCAAGATCTGCGCGACCCGGGTGAGCTCCGTGGGCACAGCGCTGGGAAACGTCTACGCCGTCAACACGGTGGGCGGCGTGCTCGGTTCCGTCCTTGCCGGCTTCGTGCTGATCCCTCTTGTCGGCGTCCAGGCGGGGATCATCCTCATCGCCGCCGTCAACGCCCTGGTCGGCGTCCTCCTCATCCACGCGGAGCCCTCCCTGGGTCCCCGCGTCCGATGGGCCACGGCGGTTGTGGTCGTAGGCGGTCTGATCAGCGCGGGCGCGGTCTACCTCGGCGGCGGCGGCATGACCCTGACGTCCCACTACGAGAGCCTCGAGACCGACGAGGTCCTCTCCTACGAGGAGGGTATCGGCGCCACGGTGAAGGTCTACCGGGACATCTACGGGGACCGGATTCTCAGCGTCAACGGGTTCCCGGTCGCCGGCGAGCCTCCGGAGTACCAGGATGCCCAGAAGGGGCTGGCGCACTTCCCCCTCCTGCTGAGCACCGTGCCCTCGCCGAGCGTGGGCATCATCGGCTTCGGCGCCGGTGGCACCTCCTGGAGCGTCCTGCAGCACGACGTGTCGGAAGTGGAGACCGTGGAGCTGGTGCCCGCGGTGCCCCGGGCGGCAGGCTTCTTCCCCGAGGTCAACCATGGAGTCCTGGACGAGCCCCGCTTCACCCTCATCCTGGGGGACGGAAGGAACCACGCCCTGGTGTCGGACAAGGTGTACGACGTCATCTCCATCGACGCCACGTCACCGAAGATGGCGGGCAACGGCAGCCTCTATGCCCGCGACTTCTACGAGCTGCTCCGGGAGAGGGTGTCGGAGCAGGGCATCGTGGTCCAGTGGATTCCCCACCACCTGTTGTCGGACCGGGAGGTGCGCATGACCGTCCGGTCGTTCATGGTGGTGTTTCCCCACTCGACCCTCTGGTTCTCGCCGCTACGCCAGAACATGGTGCTCATCGGCACCCGACACGGGCTGTCCATCGATGTGCAGGCGCTGAGGCGGAAGTTCGACAACGAGCGCGTACGCACAGACCTGGCGAGGGCCAACGTCTTCGGCCCCCTGGACTTCCTCGGCGGGTTCGTCATGGGTGAGGAATCCCTCGCCCGCTACGCGGGCGACATCGCCGTGAATTCGGACAACCATCCGTATCTCGAGTTCACTCCGGCCATGGCGTACTTCGTCGGGGATCTCTACCGCTTGCGGAACCTCCTGGACTTCCGGGAGGCCCGGGAGAACGTGCTACCGTGGCTGGAGAATCTGGGGGACACGGACGAGCAGGTCGCGGCCGCCGAAGAAGCGGTCCGGACGCGGTACCAGGCCGTGACCCACAGCATCAACGGAGACGTCTTCCTCTTCCTGGGCGAGCGGGATCAGGCCGTCGCCCAGTACACCGAAGCGCTCCGCATCGACCCCCGGGAGAAGAACTGGCTGAATACCGTCGGGCAGCTGGGCAACCCCCGGCGCTAGTCCGACCGGGTCACCACCAGGATGGCGCCTGCCGTGTGATCCGTGCCGAACCGGTTGGTGGCGTCCGAGGGGTTCAGGTACTCCATGCGCTCCACCCGCTCCGGCCGGATCTGCAAGAGCTCGGAGAGGTTCCCCGCGCGCATGCCGTCCACGTACACCAGGGGCTCCGCACCCTCCGGGTTGGCCATGGTGGGCGACGCCCGGGAGTGGAGCCACTGGGGGCGGAGGCGCTCGACGGCCTGATAGGCCGACATGACGGAGACCTCCGCGATCTCGTCGGCGAGCAGCACCCGAGACGACCGGCGGGGGCCCGTGCCCTGCGTCGTGGCGCACGCGGCGAGGATCAGCGTCACCGTGCAGAGAAAAAGTCGCCTGTCCATGGGACCTCCTTTCGACCACCATCGTGGGGGGGCGACCCCTTCCGCGCAACAGCGGCCCTGGAACGACGCTGCCCCCACCGCACGAGGGCGATGGGGGCAGCTGATGGCGCCAAGCGCGACGCCCGAGGTCAGCCGGCGATCGTGCCCGCCGCCGCCTCCGTGCAGGTGAAGTTCGGGTTGACCCGGCACTCGCCCGACGGCACCGGCATGCAGGAGTCCCGCCGGGGCTCACCGGTCCACACCACGGTGCCCCCGTTCAGGAACGGGTGGTCCCAGCGGTGCAGGTCCCAGAGTCTCCGGCCCTGGAGCCAGAGCGTGAGGTGGCGCTCGCCGTCCAGGATGGACCAGGCATCGTCGTACGCGTTGGGATACTCCAGCGCTCCGGCCGTGGCCGGCTCGGCGATGGGGTCCAGGCCGTAGTAGGCCCGCACGCGGTTGATCTGCGTGGTGAATCCGGCGAGGTCGTTCAATCGTAGCGCGGCCTCGGCCTGGATGAGGCGTGCCTCCATCCCGGTCAGACCCGGAATGTCGGTGCCCTCGTCGGTGTAGATCTCCTGCCGCCACATGGTGGTCACACCGTCGGCCCCCTTGGCGTTGGGGCATCCGCCCTCCTCGCACTTCGTGAAGGTGGCCCGGGGGTCCTGGGGATCCTGCATCCCGGCCCAGGTGTTGAACACCGACATCTCGTGGCGGTCGTGCGTCTCGTCCTTGAGGACGTTCGAATTGTCGTTGATGTCGTAGTAGATCAAGAAGACGAAGTCGTCGGGCACCAGGGCCGCCTCGGACGC
>JARRLD010000244.1:0-19725 GCA_037387345.1 Gemmatimonadota bacterium | reverse complement strand
GGGGGGAGGTGGACTCTCCGATGTGGGCCAGGATCCGTGTGATGGACTCCGCGCGATGAAGGGGAGGGGTTCCTGGCAGGTAGGGAGGATCAGCGGGTAGTTGCGCGAGGCGCGCTGTGGAGGTACCTAGAGTTGGTCGATCAACTCTGGATCACGCCCGTGGCCGCACCGAAGTGGGTTCTAGTCTGTCACTCGTGTGCGGCACGCTCCTCCTCTCCAGACGACCTGCTGTGAAATCTTGAAGGAGGTACGATGGCGAACCAACCGTCCGTCCCTGGGGCTTCTGACTGACTGCCGTGCCTGGCCCTCTGCCCGTGACGGGTCCGTGAACTCGAGTGCGGTTCACGTCCATGTCCTCCGTCCCAGCGTGACGCCCCCTCAACCCTTGGATGCCGCATGTCACATGTAGGGTTTCGCATCTACACGAAGATCAATCGACCCGCCAGAGATCTCGTCGAGGCCTTCAGGGAGCTGCCGGTCCCCGTCATTGGCGATGAGACGAATCGGCTTTCCTGCATGGACGCACGCATCCGGCCGATGAATGAGGCGCCACTGCTGGGTGTCGCGCTGACCGTCAGAGCGCGAGCGGGCGACAATCTGCTGCTGCACAGGGCCCTGGATATGGCCGAGCCTGGCGACGTCATCGTAGTGGACGGCCAGGGAGTGCTCACGCAGGCCGTGACCGGCGAGAACATGATGTCGTGGGCGGAGCGCAGGGACGTTGCTGGCGTCGTCATTGACGGGGCCATTCGTGACGTGGACGCAATCCGGAAGATGCGCATGCCTGTGTATGCGGCCGGAGTCCAACCCAACGGTCCCTACAAGAACGGTCCTGGGGAAATCAACGTGCCCGTCAGCTGCGGCGGGATTGTCGTGTACCCGGGCGCCATCATCGTAGGCGATCAGGATGGAGTGGTCGTAGTCCGGGAGCAGGACGCTCCTGGCGTGTTGGAGAGGGCCCAGCGAAGGCAACAGAAGGAGTTTGCGACGCGTGAGGCGATTGCGGCCGGCACCTACGACCGCTCGTCGTACAGTGAAGACGCCTTGCGCGGACTGGGCTGTGAAATCGTCGACGAAGCGTGGAGCGACGCACACCATACCCGAGGGTGACCGGCTAATTCCAATGAGCAACATTCGCGTGGACTACGAAGAGCTGTTCGAGGTTGGCACGAAGGCTCTGGAGCTTGTGGGCGTCCCGCAGGCGGACGCCCGCACCGCCGTGGAAATGCTCCTCTACGCGGACCTGAGAGGTGTCGGAACGCACGGGATACAACGGCTGCTCATGTACGTCCCGCGGCTGAGAACGAAGCTGATCAATCCGAGCCCCGACATCGTAGTCGACGCACTCAGTCCTGTGATGAGACTCGTGGACGGGGATAACGGTCTCGGCCCGGTGGTGGCCGCCAGGGGGATGCAGGAAGCCATCGCCGTGGCCAAAGAGTCGGGAATGGCGTTCGTCGGCTGCAAGAACAGCAACCATTTTGGCGCGGCAGCGCCCTACGCTCAGATGGCATGTGACGAGCGGATGATCGCGTTGGTCACTACCAATGCCGTCCCGACCATGGCGCCCTGGGGAGGGCTGAAGGAAATGGTGGGCAACAACCCGTTTGCCTTCGGATGCCCCTCTGAAGGAGACGTGCCCTTCATCCTGGACATCGCACTGTCGGTCTCGTCCCGGGGGCGGATCAGGGAGATGGCCAATGGGAACGAGCGCATTCCCGAAGGTTGGGCTCTGGATTCCAACGGGACTCCAACAACGGATCCCATGGAGGCTCTCAAGGGCTTCGTGCTGCCCATCGGGGGCCACAAGGGGTACGGCATTGCCCTGGCCATAGACGTCATCAGCGGTGTGTTGACGGGTGCGGGCTTTTCGGACGGGGTGAGGTCGATGCTCCAGCAATCGGAGGAGCCCCAGCACATTGGACACTCGATGTTCGTCATCGACCCCACTCGATTCATGCCGTGGGAAGTGTTCTCGGACCGCATGAGGGCGCTGCGCGATTCTGTCCGCAGCGTTCCCCTCATGGATCCGAGCCAACCCGTGTTGATCCCCGGGGAGTTGGAGGCGGGGGCCGAGAAGAAGAGGCGCGAAGAAGGAATCCCCATTCGCGAGAGCAACTTCCTGCTCTTGGAGGGCCTCGCCCGCGGGGAGTACGAGTACGAAGGAGCGAAGGTATGACAAACCGGTACGTCATACGAGGAGGAGGCGACAACGTCGAGAAAGCCCGAGAATGCGCATCGCCCAGCAAGGGTCCTTCACCACAACTCCAACAAGGTCCACCTGGTCGCGGGTGTGGAACGTTGGAACACGAGCGGTGAGACACTCAGCGTAACGCAGCAGGTGCAGATCGTTTCCGCCAAGGGAGGAATCTGGGCGCGCGATATGGATTTCGGATACTACGACACGCACGCCAGGATCAACGACATTCCATTCCCTGGCAAGGACCTGGGCGGAGGCTGTCGGCCAGTCATTCCAGCTCGAGACGCCTGGACACTCAGCGGGTGCCCCGGAGCGGGTGCCCGCTGAGTGCGACTGGGCCGCACGGTCCGCGTGTGAGCCCGCCGCTGGCCGACTTGGGCGTCCGCCCTCCGACGATGTCGAGGACGGGGCAGAACCAAACGCGGTGTCAGCCGCGTCATCGCAGAGGAGACATTCTTGTCGGAAAGAAAGCACCAACTAGTGAACATCTGGGGGGACGCCGTTGACCTGCGCGAGCTTCTCATCGGCCTCGCCATTGGCAGCGCGTTCGGGTACGCGGCCTATGTGCTCGCGTTCGGCGCACTGACCCGGTACTTCCCGGCCCAGGGCGAGGCCCTCATCAAGGGCTATGCGCTCCTGGGGGGCATCGTCGGATGCGTCGTTGCGGCTGTTCTCATCGGTCTTTTCGTCAGTCCCAAGCGCCATGTACGGGCGGCTGACGATGACGCGACGGACCGCACGGACCTCCTTCGCACCCTCGGATTGGATCCAGAGGAAGAACGACAAGCCCTGGAGGACGCCTCACCGAAATTGATCCGGGAGATGAAGCAGTTGCAGGTCTACGACCTTTTTGCTGACTTCGCGCGCTCGGAGCGGGAGGAGGACTGATGGGTCCGGAGCTCCTCCACGGCATCGTCTGGTGCCTGGGCAGTTCGCTGCTCGCCACCGTGATCTTCCTTTTTGTCGGCTTGATCCCGGGGACGTCGGAGACAGCAACCATAGCCCCGGCCACGCTGCTCGTGATCTTGCTGGGGTTTCCACCGCACGCGGTTCTCAGCTTCTGCCTCGCTGCGATTGCCACGAAACACCTGGTCCACGCCATTTCGACTGCGATCATTGGCGTACCGGGGGACAACATGGCCATCCCGATGCTCGAGCCAAGCGCGAAGTTGCGCGCCCTCGGGCTACCGCACATCGCGCTGCAGAAGATGATCTCAGGCGGGGTCGTTGCCCTTCTCATGATCGTGCCGATCTCCGTCGCGCTTGCCACGCTGTTGGCTCCGTTTGGCGAGCTGATTCAGAGAATGGTCGGCCCGATCTTTGTGATCGTGGGGGTGATGCTCTCTTACTCGTCTCCTGGACGATGGGCCAGCGTTGCCCTCTTCCTCCCCTACGGCGTGGCAATGCAGGGTCTCAACCGCATGGCACTGTCCGGCAGCGGGCACGGTCTGACCATCAGCTTCATGCTGGGAATGGCCCTTGGGCCCATGTTCATCGACGTGCTTACCGCACTCTCCCCGGTGTCGCGTGACAGACTCAAGATCGACAAGCCGAGGGAGATCTGGCTCGCGCCCGAGGTGAAGCTCTGGTCGGGCAGCATCCCCAAGCCGTGGAGTGTGCTGACTGCCCGCCAACTCGTGTACGTCTTCATGACAAGCGTCGCATCGGCCATCGCATTCAGCTTCACGGCCATCGGCATGACGTTTCTCGTGGGCGGGGTCGTTGAGTCGCGGGTGAAGGGGTACTACAACAAGCTGACCACCGCCCTCAGCACCATGAACGCCACGACGGAGAGCACCTATATCGCCGAGGTTCTTGTCCCCCTGATTGCGTTCGGGATACCGTTGAGCCCCATTTCTCTTACGGTGGCTCTGCCCCTCTTCAACGCACCGCCGGTTTACACCACCGAGCCGGTAAACAACCTCCACAACCTGTTGAGCCCGCTGGAGGCCGGCGCCTACGGACTACTCGCTGTGACCGTGGCTTCCCTCATCGCCTATCCCATCGTGATGCGGTACGCGCGTCCAGCTAGTGAGTGGGTGATGAACAAGGTGGCCCAGGAAGCAGTATTGGCGATGTTTGCCGGACTGGTTGTCGTCATCTCTTTCTACGAGGGTGGCCCAATCGGGATCGCCGTGACGGCGACCGTCGGAATCCTCGGGGGTACGCTGGCCAAGGCCGTCGGATTCAACATTGCGGCTCAGATGATGTCCTACTTCGCTGCGGCTTGGATGATGCAGGCGCTGTTTGGGATATGATCGCTCGAATCGGCAATGGCAGCCCGTCGTCCCATCGCCCCGCGAACGACCGGTCCCAGCTGGCGCTCTACGTCAGCGCGGGACCCCGCATGGTGTCCTATGCCGTCGATGTGACACGTGGCGCACTGGCCAGGATGGATGGGTCGGTGAGACTCCCGGAAGCGGTGCAGTTTGCGTGTCCGGATGGTGGGGGGCAGCACCTCTATGTCGTGTCGAGCAACGGGGCTCCCGGCGCCGCCGGCACCCACCATTACGCGAGTGCGCTCCGGATTGATCGGGAATCCCGCCGTCTGTACCCGCACGGAGAGCCGATACGCCTGCCGTCGAGACCACTCCACATAACGACGGACAGAACCTCGGAACACGCGCTGATCGTGTACAACGGTCTCGATACGGTCACCGTTCTCAGGATCGCGCGCGACGGCAGCTTGGGGGAGGAGGTACGACAGCCGGCCAGTCTGCACACAGGGCACTTCTCCCATGAGATCGCTGTCACGCCTTCCAACGAAGCAGCGATCGTCGTAGCCAGAGGTACCAACGCGACCGCGGTCGAGCCCGAACCCCCCGGCGCGCTGAACGTGCTCAGGTATACCCAGGGAGTCCTGGAGAATCGGACGTCAATTGCGCCCAATGGCGGATATGGTTTCGGGCCACGCAATATCGCCTTGAACCCACGAGGGCCGTGGCTCTATGCCTCGCTGGAACGCCAGAATCAACTGTGTGTGTTTCCCTTCGAGGGAGATGCCGTCGGCTCTGAGCCTCTCTTTCAGAGCGACACGCTGGCGGACGTAGAGAACGTCCGGCCCATGCAGTTGGCTGGCGCCATTCACATGCACCCCACCGGGCGATTCCTCTACCTGGCGAATCGTGCGTTTGGTGCGATGGACGTGGACGGCAGGAAGCTGTTCTGCGGTGGCGAGAACACAATCGTGGTCTATGCCATCGACGACCGCACGGGTGAGCCCACGAAGATTCAGACTGTCGATACGCACGGGATCTACGCCAGAACCTTCAGCATCGACCCGAGTGGACGAATGCTGGTGGCAGCCAACATACGGTCGCTCGTGGTACGGCGGGGCGCCGCGGTCCAAGAGGTACCGGCGAACCTCAGCGTGTTCTCCATCGGCGAGGATGGCAGGCTCGAACATGTGCGCAGCTACGACCTGGACTTCGCCCCCGACGAACCGTTTTGGTCGGGACTGGTCGCCTATTCTGAATACGGCTCGCAGTAAGAACAGCACAGAGCTCAGTGAGAGAGCAAGACTATGCACAAGACCATTACCTCGGTACTCGGCGTTTGCCTGCTTGTTTTCGGCTGCCTGAAGGCCGCTGAAAGCGATGTGAGCAACCATCGGGTCACACAGGCCCAGATGGATGAATGGAAGGAATCGCTGTCCAACTGGGGCCGCTGGGGGGACGATGATGAAAAAGGCACGCTCAACTTCATCACACCGGAAGTCCGCGTACGTGCCGCCAGTCTCGTCAGGAGTGGTATTTCCGTGTCAATGGAGCGGGAAATCGTGCCGGTCGTGGTCGCTCCCGATGCTGAGGATCCCGAAGGCAGGATAGCGGTTCTCCAGCGCATGGTGTCCGGCCCCCCCGCCCGTACAACCGGTTCCACCGACAGGCTCTCCATCGCTGCCCATGGCTACACCCTCACCCACTTCGATGCCTTCGGCCATCATTTCCTTGGCGGCAAGATGTATAACGGCTTTGAAGCCAGTGAACATGTCTCCATGGCCGGGGGCCTCTCGAGAGGCAGCATCGCCGCGTTCGAGGACGGCGTGTTCACCCGTGGCGTCATCGTCGACATCCCTCGGCTCAAGGGAGTGCCCTGGCTGGAGCCTGGAATATCGCCCGCACAGCAGCGGGACTGGATGCTTCCGTCATTCCCTGGCTTCATGATCGGGAGATTGCACTGGTGGGAACCGAATCCGCCATGAGTGTGGTTCCGTTCCCGGAAACCACCACACTGGATAATCCTGATGACTACTTGCCCGCGCACAACTTTGCGCTGGTGGCCCTGGGGATGCCGCTCATCGATAATGCCGACCTGGATGGTCTCGCCCGGACGGCGGAATCACTCGGACGCTATTCGTTTCTCTTGACCGTCGCGCCAATCCGCGTGACCACGGGCACCGGGGTTACGGTCAATCCGATCGCGACTTTCTGAAAGGGCAGGCTGGCCGTGGCGGATGGCTTCGCGCCTGTACTCATTGAAGCGCACCATGACGCCACGGCTTAGTCCATCGGGCAGAGGAGGGTAATGGGGATGGTGCTGTGGACAGGTGGGGGTACGCGCGGAGTCAGTTGTCGAGGCCGGGCGGCACTGACTGGTCGACCTCGAAGTCGTGCTCGGGCTCGGCGTTGAAGGCGGGGGTCGATGGGGGAGATCGGGCGCTTCTGCCCAATCCGTGGGTCAAGCGGCGTGAGGGAGGGGTGGGCAAAGCCGTCCGATCTTGAGGAAGGCCAGGGCGATGGCGGGCTGAGCGGAGCGGAAGCCGAAGGCGATGCGGTGCAGGAGCCTCAGGCGGGTATTGGCGGACTCGACGCGAGCGTTGGACAGGCCGAAGTAGAGCGCAGCGTGGATGCCTTCGAAGTGGCGGCGGATCCTGCGGCCGAGCTCGACGAAGGGTCGGAGGCGGGAATGAGCGGCGCAGGCGAGCCACTCATGGAGGAGCTGGAGGGCATCGGGCGGCTTCGACTGAACAATGGCGCGTAGTTGTTCCTTGAGCAGGTAGGCCCGCCACAGCGGCCGGTTGACGCGCTGGATCCAGGAGAGCTTGCCGGCCTGACGATCCGTGAGTGCGTCGGGTCGCTTCCATAGGGCATGGCGTGCGCCCTTCAAGCTCCGGCTGAGTGCGCGCTCGGACGGATCAGCGCTGCGGCGAAGGCGGTTCCACAGGTCACGCCTCACTCGGTCCAATGCGTCCGCCCAGGCGACGACGTGGAACGGGTCCGTACACGGCGTCGCGTTCGGGCAGCGCTCGCGCACGATGTCCTCGACCCACAACGCCCCGTCGGCACTGACGAATTCCAGCGCTGCGCACCGCTCCGGACCCAGCGCGTCGAAGAACGCCCGCACCGTCTCGCCCGTCCGGCCCTCCGCGGCCCAGATCAACCCGTCTCGGTCGTACTCGACCACGAGCATCACGTAGCGGTGGCCCTTCTTGTAGCTCACCTCGTCGATCCCGATGCACCACACGCTCTCGAGCAGGTCGGTCTTGGCGCGAGCTTCCGCACCACTCGCGTGATGATCCGACCCACGCTGCGCCATGTGATCCTCATGAGCCCGGCCACCGCTGAACGGCTCATCTGGGTCACGAGCCACGCCACCTCGTTCTCGAACGGCCGTAGATACCGAGAGCCGTGGCGAGCCCACGGATGCGCCGCCACCACCACCCCATGGTCGCGGCACCGAACTCGGGGCGCTTCCGCCTCGACCCACACACGCTCCAGGCCCACGTCCGTCCCGCGCCACCGTCGCCGCCCGCTCCCTCGATCCTCCCACGGGCTTCGCCTACCGCAGTGGGGACATCGCCTTCCATATCCTCTTGCTGAGCACCCCGAGTCTCCTCTCCTTCGATTCCGGTCTTCGAACAACCGAATCGTGCGGGTTTCTCGGGGTGTTCGTCTACATCCCTACCCCTAGCCTACCCACGGCTACGGCACAAAGCGCCGGAGATCGAGGTGCAGGAGGATGGGGGGAGACTCCCTGACTCTGTGGGAAATATCCCCACTGGCCACTACTCTGATCCCGTTGTACTCTTGCGACCGTTTATGCGTTCCGGATGATGGAGTATTCCGATGCGGAGCTCATGGATGCGATTCACGACGGTAGCTCGGCGGCGCTTCAGGTGTTGATGGACCGATACTGGACGAGTCTGGTTCGGTATGCGTCCCGGTCGTTGGAAGAGAGAGATCAATGCGAGGATGTCGCGCAGGAAGCGCTCGCGCATTACAATGTGCCGAATTGGGTCGCACGTGTGTGGGAGATGACCGCATCACAGCGGTCCGACCCTCGCTCCGTCGGAAGGGCAGGCAACCTGACAGTAGGGAAGTCGAAGATGAGAATGCAACCCCACGGGAGGTCGATCATGAAACGTACGATGTTCGCCGGAGTTTGCCTAGTGGCGATGAGTTCCGCCGGTGTCGGTGGCCAGACGGTCGGCGATGGAGTGACCGACGCCGGTGTGCTCGACGCCACGGCGCGTCCCGAACCTGAAGTCGTCGGAACGATCACGGGAGTCGTGAGGGATGCGACCTCGGGAGCCCCTCTCCCTAGTGTCCAGGTATTTGTGGAAGGGGCTAACATAGGCTCGCTGACGCAGGCGAACGGCCGTTACCTCCTGCAATCAGTTCCAGATGGAACCCACACGATCACCGCTCAGCGAATTGGCTACCGAACCGAGAGCCAAGAGGTGACGGTCCAATCTGGAGCAACGCTGGTGGTCGACTTCCAAATCCTAGAACAGGCCATATCCCTCAACGAGATTGTGGTCACCGGGACTGCGGGCGGCGCGCAGCGCAGGTCTCTCGGAAACGCCGTTGAGCGAATGAACGTCGACGCGATCCAGGAAGTCAGTGCGTCCAGCTCCGTCGAGGAGCTTCTCAACGGCCGGGTTCCGGGTCTCTACATGACCGCAACCGGCGGAGCAGTCGGAGAGAATGCCGCCCCAGTCCGGATCCGTGGCGTTTCGAGCGTGGGGATCGGGAACGACCCCATCGTATACGTGGATGGAGTGAGGATCAACAGTACTATGCGGGCGTACGGATATAGCCAGTCGACCTCGCGACTGAACGACATCAACCCCAACGACATCGAAAGCATCCAGGTGATCAAGGGGCCGGCCGCAGCGACGCTGTACGGCACCGAAGCCTCGAACGGGGTCATTCAGATTATCACCAAGCGCGGACAGACCGGAGCCCCTGTCTTCGAGGGAAGCATCGAGGGTGGGGTAAACTGGTTCAAGAAGCCGGCGTCGACCCTCCCGGTGGGCTGGGATAGGGATCCAGTCACCCGTGAGATCATTTCTGCGAATCTCTATGAGGTCGAGTCGGCCCGTATCGGGCATGATCTGTTCCAGTACGGTCCTCACCAGCGGTATAATCTCGGCGTTTCGGGGGGCACGGACCTCATTCGGTACTACGCGTCCGCCACCTATGTGGATGAAGAGGGATTCGTCAGTTGGAACACCAACAAGAACTTCAGTGGTCGGGCGTCTCTTACCGTGACGGCCAGCGAACAGCTCAACATCACCATGAACGGCTCCTTCGTCACCGGGGACACGCGCAGCGCCAACAACAACATCTGGGGCACTTTCGCTCGCTCTCAGGTCTCCACGCTCGACAACCCCAGTCGCCGGGGCTTTCAGGAACCGCTCGAAGCCTACGAAGACGTCGAGTTCGAGACGTACTCGGTCGACCGTCAGACATGGAATCTCCAGGCATCGTATGTTCCGGCGGACTGGCTGAAGGCCCGGGTTTCGGCGGGGACCGATCGGGGTACCGAAGGGGCGATCGACCTGATTCTCCGAGAGCCCAACGCGCCGAACGGGTGGTACCGCCGGGATGGCTTGGGAGACAAGTCAATCCGTGAGATCAACACAATCGTCAATACTATCGACGTGGCCGCGACTGCTACGGTCGGTCTGACGGAGGCCTTGGAAGGGGAAACGTCGGTCGGACTCCAGTACTACGACCGCCAAGTCACCAACTATGGTCTCAACGGTGAGGAGTTCGCCACGTCGGCCCTGAGCACCATCTCAGCGGCCGCTCGCTCAACCTCGAGTGAGACCTTTCTTCAGAACAAGACGGCTGGCGTGTATATCCAGGAGCAGTTGAGCTGGAAGAACCGAGTCTTCTTCACTGGAGCGGTTCGGGCCGATGACAACAGTGCGTTCGGTCAGGACTTCGACCTTGCGATCTATCCGAAGCTCAGCGCGGCCTGGGTGGTCAGCGAGGAATCGTTCTGGAACTTCGATCACGTGAACACGCTGCGGTTCAGGGGCGCCTGGGGGCAGGCAGGTAAGCAGCCGGATGTCTTCGCAGCGACCCGGTTGTACGGGACGAACACAGGACCGGGCGGGGTACCCATTCTGAGCCCGGAGTCGTTCGGAAACCCAGACCTCGGTCCGGAGAAAGGATCGGAGATCGAGGTCGGATTCGACGCGACACTCTTCGACGAGCGTGTGAGTCTCGAGGTCACCCAATTCTGGAAGAGCACGAAGGACGCGATCATATCTCAGACCGTGACATTCTCCACCGGGTTCCCAGGCTCACGCTTCATCAATGCGGGCGAGATCAAGAACTGGGGAACGGAGATCAGTGCCAGCGTCGTTGCGGTTGAGACGGACCGGCTCCGCTGGAACTTCGACCTTGCTTACTCGCACCTGGGGAGCGAGGCCGTAGATCTCGGCGAGCAGGACCGACTCCTCGAGAACGGGACCGCTGGGATCTACCACGTTGTTGGGTATCCGCTCGGAAGCATGTGGTCCAAGCAGGTGGTCTCAGCGGACTTCAGGTCCGGCAACAGCGGGGCCGTGGAGAACGCAATGTGCGACGGCGGTACGGGTCCGAACAACGCGAATCCGGGTGGAGCGCCGGTCCCCTGCGCTGACGCACCCCTCATCTACTCCGGTGCGGGTGGTGAGCCCACCGGGCTGGTGAACTTCAGCAGCACCCTCACGTTCAACGACAACTTGCGTCTGTACGCCAGCCTGGACGGACGCTGGGGTAACAAGCGGTTTGACCAGGATCTGGCGGCAGGGCTGACCTCATGGGCGAATCGTGAGCCGGCTCTCAGGCAGGACAATCCGATCTTCATGGCGCAGCGCACGGTAGACCGGGTCCCCCTCGCTCGCTATGACGGCGGCTTCATCGCTCTCCGGGAGGTTGGACTGCAGTACACGGTCCCGAGCGAAATTGCAGGGCGGCTGGGGCTGGATCGCATGGCCCTCAAGGCCTCCATGCGCAACGTCGGATATGTGTGGGTCCAGCAGAATAGGGCTTGGTTGACTGGAGAGAAGATCCCCAGTCCGCTGTGCCGCCGCTTCAGCGCGTCACTTTCGGCGTGAACTTCACATTCTAGGCGGAACCTTCTCGTCACGAAGACCCCGGAGAGGACGAATAACATGATGGACTCACACTTCAAGAGCTCCCTGAAGCACCGCGGCGGGAAGCGTGGCGGTCGAGGCCACCTCCCACTGCGCCTTGCGGCCTTGTTGATCCTGACCGCGACCGCGGCCTGCAACTCCCTTCTCGACGTGGACTTGCCGGGCAACCTGACGTCCGAGGACCTGGACAATCCGCAACTCGCCGAAACGCTGGTTCTGGGCGCACAGGGCGATTTCGAGTGCGCATACGGAAGTTGGATCTATGCGACGAGTGCCTGGACCACGGAGACGCAGATCGTCGACAACAACCGCGTTTCCATCGAGATGGCTCAGCGGCTGCCCGAATACTGGACGCAGGGTGGTGGTGGGGGGTGCGGGGGGATTGCACTCTACCGGCCGCTACAGACCGCGCGCGTCCAGGCGGATCTCGCGCTTGAGCTGGTCGGGTCCTTTGAGATCGACCAGTCCGAGAAAGACTTCCTCATGGGGAAGGCGCACGTCTATCAGGGCTTCTCCACCCAGTTGCTGGCCGAAGCGCATTGCGAGGTCACGTTCGACGCGGGGCCGTTGGTGTCGAGAACCGCCGCTTTCGAGCGAGCGGCCGACAACTTCACCTCTGCGATCGGCCTACTGGGGACGGTCACTTCAGGAGCGCGTGCCAGCGAGGCGCAATATCTGCTCAACGCGGCGCACATCGGTCGGGCGCGTGCCAATCTGAACGCCGGCGCCCTCTCGACGGTGGTAGCTGACGCACGCTTTGTCACCGACCCGGACTATGAGTTCATCGCGACGTTCGACTCAGAACCCGCGAGACGGGACAACCCCGTGTATATCAATATCAACGAGATACTACGGTTCTCCATCGGACCCATGTACCGTGGAAACGCGCCCGACTACGATGGCCTGCGCTTGACCGGCGGAGTCGAGGATCCACGCATACCGTTGGAGCACTTGGGCTTGGTGGGCTACGACAATCTCACGGACGTCTGGGTCCAGAAGAAGTACACGTCGCGCGGTGCCGACATGCCGATCACGAGTTGGGATGAAGCGCAACTGATGATCGCTGAGGTCATGGGTGGACAGGATGCCGTGGACATCATCAATACGCTTCGCGCGAGACATCCCACGCTTCCGATGTTCAGCAGCGCGGATCCGGCCGAGATCGCGGCCCAGGTTCAGGATGAGAAGAAGAAGGAACTGTTCCTGGAAGGCACCCGCATCGGCGACAAGCTGCGGTGGAATGAGCCGTGGGTGACTGGCCTCAATCAGCGCGGGGAGCCCTACAACGATAACGCGACCTGCATGCCGGTGCCGTACGGCGAGACCTTGACAAATCCGAACATCGGCGGCTAAGGAGGCGTGAGACAACGCCGGTGGGGAGCGCCTCTCCGCCTCGGAGAGGCGCTCCTTGCTGGCCTCCATCGTTCGGGCGTGGAGGCGCCGCGATTGCCTCCAACCGAGGGAGAGCAATGGACATGCTAGCGAGCCTCACGGCAGCTGCGAAGTCGCCCAAGGTGGCGATGGCCGCTCGGCGAGTCGAGTTGGCAGTCTGCTGCTTTCTGGCGGGGTGTGCGACTGCGACCGGAAGTTCTACGGGAAGCGTCGCCTATGAGTTGATTGCATCCGCTGAGGTCCGTGATTCGGAAAGTATGGACTCTAGTGCTCTCGACCTTGTTCAACGCGTTCGACCACTCTGGCTTCGACCGAAGGTGACCAGCGTCACTCGCGGAGCGATTCGGGCGGACGTTTGGTCATTGACGTGCGGACTCGTTGACACCGCGAAGTCGGCTCCCTATTGCGGGGTGGTCGGCTGTCCTATTTCCTCCCGAGGCTTCCGTGGCCGGCGATCCGACGAACGGTGACAGCATTGATTCGCTCGACACGACATAGACCCCGGCACATCGACGGTGCATGACAACACTTGCGGTCCCACTCTCACATCTGGCGAACCTGCCAGTGGCATCGAATTCGTGGTGGGACATTCTTCATATAGAGCATTCGTGGGACCGACTCCACGCGACCTCGGGGGGACCCTGAGTGCCGAGAGAAGGTCTGAGAATTACCACAGTCCCGCAGACGTGGAGGAAGCCAGGATGTCGAATGGAAATGAGTTGAAGGGCAACCAACGTGGAATTCATCGTCGAGACCTGCTCCGTGGGGCGGGGCTCTTGGGGGTGGCTGGGTTGGTGCCGGCTTGGGCGCGGGCGCAGGAGGCGCCTCAGACGACGCAGCTTTGCACGGCGGGGTCGATACCCGCCGATCTGTTGCCGCCGCCCGCGCCCGCGGGGCTTGAGCGAAACGCGCCAGGAACGCTCGTCGATAATCGATATCGGATCACCTACGAGCGGTCCGTGCCGGCTACGGTCGGCGTACTAACGCAGCATTTCGCCGCGCTGAGCGACCGCAATCTCGAGGGCATCGCGGACACGATGCACTTTCCGTTCGCGGCGCACGAACAGTATGCGTATGCCTGGCCAATGGTGGTAAACACGCGAGAGCAGTTCCTGGCCAAGGCTCCCCCATCCGTTAATACCACGATGAGACCGGTTCGCAATAGCGACAATGACGGTTGGCTTCGGCCCGGCCTTTATGACGTGCTCGTCGGTCTCGAGATCCTCCACTTCAACCCTGTGATGTGCAACGCAGCGATGACGTACGACCGCTACGACGAGAACGGAAAACTCGTCCACCGCTGCGAAGGGGTCTATCTGGTTAGTAATAATGACGGCAGGTGGGCCATTCAGCTGTACTCGACCATCTTCACACCCGCTTCGGTTATTGGGGTCGAATGGCCGGACGCAATCGCAAACGCATGGCGGCCGCGCATGAATCATGTCCAACGCATCTGGGACGGTGAAGCGGGCTCCAACATAAGACACAGCACATATCCACGTGTCGGCGTTATGGGCGGGGGGGTCGGGAATCTGACCAACAGAGCGGAGACAGGTCCGATGGCCCAGTTCGATCCGAGAGGCGTGACCACTCGCTTGAACATCACGGAGCGCCCAGCCGACCCGTCTGCAGCGCCGCCTGGGCCCGGGAACCGGCCGCAGAACCGGCCTCCGGGATGGCAGCCCGGGGATAGCGGATCAGGTGGAGGAGAGACCGGCGGCTTCGATCAGCTCGACAAAGGCGGGCGGGGAGGATCGACGGTTAAGATGCGAGACGCCCGAATCCTTCACCACAACGCCACGAAAGTTCACCTGATCAGCGGCGTCGAACGTTGGAACACGAGTGGTGAGTTGCTGAGTACGACCATGCAGGTGCAGGTGGTGACCTTCAAGGGCGGTGTTTGGGCGCGGGACCTTGATTTCGGCTATTACGACTCACACGCCAGAATTAACGACGTTCCGCCCGGAGGAGGATATTCCGCTACGACTCACACGCGAGGTTAAACGACATTCCGGAGGAGGATATTAGCGTTCCGGAGGTCCAAAGTTAGGCACCCAGTCCTCCTCCCCGCGAAGGCGGGGAGGAGGACTGGATGCTAAGGTCGAGGTTCAGCGAGGAGCAGATCGCCGCCATCTTGAAGGAGGCCCATCGAGGCGGTAAGGTCCGCGAGTTGATCCGGCGCCACGGGATTAGCTAGGACACGTTCTACCGCTGGAAGGGGAAGTACGGCGGGATTGAGGTGAGCGACTCGAAGCGACTGCGCGCGCTCGAGCGTGTCACGCTGACCCCCGAGGCGTCGCCCGGCTTCTCACAGGACTACATCGACTGGTCTCACTCCCTCCTGACCTCCGTCGTCTGGTCGGTGGTCTTCGGCGCGCTGAGTGGCACGCCTTGTGAGCTCGCCGCCGCCCGCCGTCTTGGGTGTCCCCGGGCTTTCTGCACTCCACGGGCTCGTGCCTAAAAGGGATTCGGACCAGGAGACCGGCCTGCCACGGCGAGATGCGGATCGGATGTGGCGTCGTCCCGCACGGTGGGGGTGACGGGGCATGGCTCGGTCCTCGTATCCTTGCGAACGCCGTGGTGGCGGGTGATCTGAGTATGGGTTTACCGGCACATCTGCCAGGAGGTGTGTCCGTTCAACGTGCGGTTTGCGCGCGTGGCGGCCGAGCCGGAGTACGCGGCACGGCCGGCCCGAGCCGCGACACGGGATCCGGATCCTGCGGAAGACGTTTCAGCTGAAACGCTGGAGGACGGTGACGGCCCCTCCCTGCGCGTCATCCCCACCACCGACGGCCCTGCCCTGGTCGACCTGATGCGGATGAGCAAGGGCGAGTGGGATGCCTACACGCGGGGGTCGGCCGTGCGGCGGACGGGGTACGCGGGGCTACGCCGGAACGTGGCGATCGCCCTGGGGAACTGGCTGGCGGCATCAGGCACGCCCGACCCTGAGGCCGTCGGCGCGCTGGTGGCGGCGCTGTCGGACGAGGACACTACCATCGCCGAGGCGGCGGCGTGGGGGTTGAGGGGGACCGGCCGGGCGACGGGCCGACCTCCCCTCCGGGAGCGCGGCTCCTTGTAGGCATCGATCTCAGGCGAGCTTCCCGCCAAACACGGGTATCACGCTGACGCTGTCGCGGTGCTAGCCTTCCCGCAGCGCGTCGGTGGGCTGGATTCGCAGCGCCCGCAGCGTCGGGCCCGTGCACGCCGCTCCCGCAACGAGAAAGAGCACGGCGAGGCCGAACGCCGCGGCGCCGGCCGCTCCCGAGAAGATCGTGCGGGTGCCGGCGCCGAGGATGAGAGCCGCCATCGGCATCCCGAGGAGGACGCCGAGGCCCAGTTGGCTCAGGGACCGGCTCACCACGGAGCGGATCAGTTGCTTGCGGTCGGCGCCCAGGGCAGCCCGGATCCCTATTTCCCTGGTCCGCAGGGCCACGGAGTGGGAGAGGAGGGCGTAGATTCCGGAGGAGGCCAGCGCCAGAAGGACACCCACCAGGAGTGCGGCGCCCATGCTGGCCGCCATGAGGATGTAGTAGTCCCCCTCGTATTGCTCGTCCAACGGACCCAGGATCGAGACCATGGCGTCTGGATCCACGTCACCGGCCAACGCCCGCAGGCGGGGGACGAAGGACGTGGGGTCGTCCCCGATGTGGATGGCCATGCGTATCTCGCTCATGTCTCCGGGTGCCAGCGGGAGGTAGAGTCCCTGGTCGCCGTCTGGATTGATGATGCGCATTCCCAGGTGGCCGACCACCCCAACGATCTCCATCCACGGTCCGGGCTCGCCGTCGCCCCAGGGTCTGAAGCGGACCCTCCGGCCGACGGCGTTCTGCCCGCCGAAGACGCGCTCGACGAAGGTCGTGTTCACCATGACTGACGTGCGCGCCCCTTCCAGGTCGCCGACGTCGAAGCCCCGTCCGGCCAGAATGGGCTGCCCGAGCTCATCGAAGAAGTCCAGGTCGGCGCGTGCCAACCGCGTGGACATCCCCGTCCTGCCGTCGGGAAGCTCGATTCCCTCGGCCTCCACGAGGACCGTGCCGTGCTGCATGCGAGGCAGGCTGTTCGCTACCGCCACGGCACGAACCCCGGGCTCGGCCTTCAATCGCCTGACCAGCTCCTCCTGACTGTCTGCGCGGTCCGCGGTCGGAAGGCGAATGGTGGCAGCGAGATATTCGGTGGCGGGGATGCCCACCGCCTCGTCCGAGATGTCGGTGAAGCGCACGGCATCGGCGGTGGACCGGGCGAAACCCACCGCCGTAACGGCCACAGCCACGTCGAGGACGATGAGGACGCTCGACAGTCCACCGAACCGCACGCCGGAACGGCCGGCGCTGGCGCGTTGGATGTTGGATTGCACCGGGCCACCCGTGACACGGAGCGCAGGGACGACTCCCGCCACGACGGCACTCGCCGCGGCCAGCACGAGGGCATGGACGCCGGTGGTCCCGGTGATCTTCCAGTCGATCCAGAACGGAAGCGCCGCTGACCACGACGCCGGAAGGAACCGCCACATCCCGTCGAAAACGAGCTGCATCAGCATCAGCCCGGCTCCCGTGGCCAGGAGCGCCAGGACCAGGCACTCCACGAAGATCTGGGCCACGATGCGAGCTCTGCCCGCGCCCAGCGCCGTCCGGACTGCGATCTCGTCGGCCCGGTTGGCCGTTCGGGCGAAGATGAGCAGGCCCACGTTCACGCACGCCACCAGCAGCACCAGGACAGCCAGCGTCTGAAACCCCAGGAACTCCGGCGTCCCCCTGATGCCTCCGCTCAACCCCGGCAGTAGGGTATACGCAAACGGCTCCACCCCGGCCTGGATCCGAGGATCCCGCTCGGGTTGGGCAGAGCGTCGGGAGACCAGGGCGAACTCCGCCTCGGCTTGTCCGGGGGTGATCCCCCGTGCCAGACGGCCAAAGATCTCGACGGGAACGGCGGTCTCCGACTGATGGCCGACCGGGAGACGCAGCGGTGTCCAGAGGTCCTGTCGCTTCGGAAACAGAAAGCCCTCCGGCATGACGCCCACCACGGTGTGGGGCGTGCTGCCCAGTCGAATCGTCCGCCCGACGAGGGACGGGTCGCCCAGGTACCGCGATTGCCACAACGCGTACCCGAGCACCGTGACGTCCTCTGCCCCGGGTGCCTGGTCCGCAGGTTGGAGCGTGCGGCCCAGAAGGGCCGGCACGCGGAGGATCTCGAAGGCGGACGCCGTAACCGACGCGCCCCGAACGGGCGCGCCGGAGCCGTCCCCGGGATCCACGTTGTACGAGGATTCCTGGAAGGCGGCGATGTCCTCGAAGGTGGAGAGGGCGGGCCGCCAGGTCTCGTAGTCGTAGGAGGTGAGGAAGGCCGCCCGCCCCATGGCGGGGCTCCAGAGCCGAAGCGCCCGGATCTCCTCCCCTCGAGGAACGGGAAGGGGAGCCATGAGGCCGTCCACGAAGTGGGAGGGCGCGAGACCCACGGGGATGCCCACGGCCAGCGCGAGAGTGGACACCAGCGTGAGACCGGGGTACTTGCCCAGCATCCGGATTCCGAGCTTCACGTCCAGGAGCGAGACGATGCCGCCTCGAGCGCGGAAGCCGCCGGGCGCAGGCGGCCGTAAGGGGGCCACGGAGGAGGCGACGCGCTCGCGCACCCCGGAGACCACCAGATCCAGAAAGGTCCGGAAGAGGAAGGCACCCAGGCTCACCGGACCCCTTCCGCGCCGCTCCTCGCAGCCGGTCTGGAAGGCCTCGCGCATGGCCTCTCCGTGACGGGCTCGGAATGCCAGGGGGAAGAGCCGCAGGAGGAGGCTGAAACCGCGCTGGCCCCACTTCATCGAGGCGGGTCCGGCAGGAGCTCCCGCTCACGCGCCAGGTCGAGGGCCTCGCGGAGGCGCTGGCTCTCCGCCTGCAGGGCAGCCCGTCCGCTATCGGTGAGGGAGTAGTACCGCCGGGGACGGCCCCGGGTCTCCTCGGGTGCGTCGTCGGGGGCGTCGGTCTCCGCCACCAGACCCTCCTCCATGAGGCGGTTGAGGATCCGGTACAGAGACCCGATCTCGGCGGTGACCTTTCCGCGGGAGTCCTCTCCCACGGCTTTCATGACCGCGTATCCGTGGAGAGGCTCACGGGACAAGGCCACGAGGACGTGCCAGTCCCGGGCGCTCAGTGGGGCCGCAGCCGCATCATTCATCGTCATCCACGCCACCTTATATCAGCACGATACATATATGTATGGTACTGATATGATGGAGCTCTGTCCATCCCACCCCGCCAGCCGTGCCCAGGGATCGTGGGAGCGAGATTCTGGGGAGCACGCTTCAGCTGAAACGCTGGAGGACGGTGACGCCCCCCCGTGCGCGCCATCTCCACCACCCGACGGTCCTTCCCAGAGGGCGGCGAGCACCAGATCATCGGGTCGGCTCCCTTGCGCCCGTACACCGCCAGATCGAACCTTGCCCCGGGCCTCCACACACCTATCTGCCCGGAAGCCACCCGTGTCCGACCTCACCACCCGCCTGAACGACGCGCTCGAAGGTCGCTACACCATCGAGCGACAGGTCGGCAAGGGCGGCATGGCCACGGTCTTCCTCGCGCAGGACCTGAAGCACAAGCGCAACGTCGCGCTCAAGGTCCTCAATCTGGAGCTCTCCGCCGTGGTGGGCGCCGAGCGCTTCCTGGGCGAGATCGAGACGACGGCGAGCCTTCAGCACTCGCATATCCTGCCGCTCTTCGATTCGGGCGAGGCCGACGGGCTCCTCTTCTACGTGATGCCCTTCGTCGAGGGCGAG
>JARRLD010000243.1:1951-8419 GCA_037387345.1 Gemmatimonadota bacterium | reverse complement strand
CTCCTGAATCCGGGCTCGGGCTCGACGGCGAGGGGCAACCTTACAAACGTCCGTAGACCGACATGATGTCAGCGGCCGGCGTCCGGGGCGCTTCGACACCAGGTGCCCAGCAACGCTCCCACGTGGTTCGGTTGCGGAAAGGAATACTCTCGCTGAGACTTGCGGGGCCCCTCGGCCACGCCGCCCTGCTTCCCCGCACCAGCCAACGCCCGCACCGTCGTCATGACCAAGGTCCTCTGGATCGGCTTCATCGCCATCGTCGTTGGCCTCGTGGCCCTGGACCTGGGTATGACCCGCCGGAGACACCGCGTGCTCACCGCGGGCGACGCACTGGCCTGGACCAGCTTCTACGTCTTCCTGGCGCTGCTCTTCAACGTGGGCGTCTACTTCGTCTACGATGCGAGTTGGTTGGGAGCCGGGGCGGGCGATCCCTACACGACGGGAAGGCAGGCCGCCATCGAGTTCTTCACGGCCTGGCTACTGGAGAAGTCGCTCAGCCTGGACAACATCTTCGTGATCGCGCTCGTCTTCTCCTTCTTCGGGATTCGCAGGGAAGATCAGCACCGAGTCCTCTTCTGGGGCATCCTGGGCGCTCTGGTCTTCCGCGGAGCTCTCATCCTCGCCGGCTCCGAGCTTTTGAAGCTCTTCAGTTGGACTTCCTATGGGTTTGGCGCGCTCCTTCTATTCACGGCCGTGCGGATGCTCCTGGTGCGCCACGACAACGTACAGCCGGAGCGGGCCGCTCTGGTCCGCCTGGCCCGTCGGTGGCTCCCCATTACCGATCGCTTGGAGGGATCGAGGTTCTTGCTCGTCCAGGACGGACGACGCGTGATGACGCCTCTCCTCCAGGCCCTCCTGGTCATCGAGGGCGCCGACATCCTTTTCGCCGTGGATTCCGTGCCCGCGGCGCTGGCGGTGACCGCGGATCCCTTCCTGGTGTTCACGTCCAACATCTTCGCGGTTCTCGGTCTCCGGGCGTTGTACTTCGTCCTTGCCGTGTACCTCGATCGCCTCCGGTACCTCAAGGTGAGCCTGGTCTTCCTCCTCAGCTACGTGGGCGTGAAGATGATGCTCATCCACCTGTATCCCATCCCCAATATCCTTTCCCTCGCCATCATCGCCGGCATCCTGGTGGTGGGCGTCGGGGCCTCGCTGGCTGCAGCGGAGTGGGATACGGTGCCCCTGGTCTCCCCCCTCGAACAGCATATCGACGAGCTCCGACCCCTGAGCGTCCGACACGCGCGCAGGGTGGTGGCGTGGGTCTTCGCGTCCTCGACTCTGCTGCTCGCGCTGGCGGTGCTCGTGACCCCTTTCAACCCCCCGGAGCTCATCCTGACGGCCGTGGGCGTGATCGTTGTGGAGCTGGTGTGGGCGGCACGGTGGCTGAATCGGACCTGGGCCGAGTCGAGGGATCTGCACGGCCGGACCGAAAGCCACTAGATTCTTCGCTTGGGTTCGGGAGCCGAGAGCCCCTCCCCGTCGGGCTCTCCTCTTCGGCGCCCCAGGGGCGCCGTCGCGTTCGGTGCAAGTGCCCACGGAACTCAGCTTCGAGATCCTCGCGCAGCCCGATGACGAAACGTGTGGCCCCACCTGCCTCCACGCCGTCTACCGGTACCTCGGGGATCCCCTCCCCCTCGAGCAGGTCATCGAGGAGATCACGCCTCTGGAGACCGGCGGCACGCTCGCGCCGTTCCTTGGGCTGCACGCGCTTCGCAGGGGTCACCCGGTCACCATCTACACCTACAACCTGGAGCTCTTCGACCCGACCTGGTTCCGGGAAGAGCCCGGCGCGTTCCAGGTAAGGCTCCGGAAGCAGGCGGCCGCCAAAGCGTCGCCGGCGCTTCGCGTGGCGACGGACGCCTACCTGGAGTTCCTCGCCAAGGGGGGGTTGCTGCGCTTCGAGGAGCTGAGCCCCGACCTGATCCGCATTCCTCTTGCGCGTGGCGTTCCCATCATGACCGGTCTGTCTGCCACATACCTGTACGCCTCGGCTCGGGAGCGATTCGAGGGCCGGCGGGCCTTCGACGATCCGGTTGCGGGGCTGCCCACAGGCCATTTCGTCGTGCTCCACGGCCACGACCCCACCACGGACTCGGTCCTCGTGGCCGATCCGTCCCACGAGAACCCCATCTCGTCGGGTCCCAGCTACCGGGTGGGGATGATGAGGCTGCTGGGGGCCATCCTCCTGGGTGTGCTGACCTACGACGGGAATCTCCTGGTGGTGGAACCGAAGCGAGAGGGGACATGAGGTCCCTGGTCGTCGTCGAGAACGTCCGGCGCTGGCCCTTCGAGCTGGAGGGCGTCGAGGTGGTGCCCGCCAGGGCCTACCTCGTGGAGCCCCGGTTCGCCGACATGAGGCGGGCCGCGGTGTACAACCTGTGCCGTCGCATCGGGTATCAGAGCGTGGGCTACTACGTGTCGCTCCTGGCCGCGGCCCGGGGGCATCGCCCCCTTCCCTCGGTGTCCACCCTTCAGGCCCTGGGGCATCCTCCGGTCCTTCGGACGGCGTCGGAGGAGCTGGACACGGAGATCCAGCGCTCCCTGTCCCGGCTGCGTGGCGATGCCTTCGTCCTGAGCGTCTACTTCGGTCGCAACGTGGCCAAGCGGTACGACCGCCTGTCCCGGGCGCTGTTCAACTACTTCCCGGCTCCCATCCTCATCGCCCGTTTCCAGCGCACGCCCGAGGGTTGGCGCATGGCCAGCCTCCGGCTCGGGGCCACGTCGGAGATTCCCGACGCTCACCGGGACTTCGTCCTGGAGAGCGCCGAGAGCTACTTCACCCGGCGCCACGCGACGCGTCCCAGGACGACGTCGTCCATGCGCTACGACCTGGCCGTGCTGTGGACGCCGGACGATCCCTCTCCACCCTCGGACGAGCGGGCCATCCGCCGCTTCGTCCGGGCGGCGGCCCGCCAGGGAATCAGCGCGGAGATCATCGGGCCGGAGGACTACGGCCGCATCGCCGAGTACGACGCGCTGTTCATCCGCCAGACCACCCACGTCAATCACCACACCTACCGCTTCGCCACCCGGGCCGTAGCCGAGGGGCTGGTGGTCATCGACCATCCGGAAGCCATCGTCCGCGCTACGAACAAGGTCTACCAGGCCGAGGTGTTCGCGCGGCACGGCATACCCTCGCCCCGTACCCACGTGATGCACGAGGGAAACGTCTCCGAGCTGGCGGAGCGGGTCGGCCTGCCGTGCGTCCTGAAAAAGCCGGACGGGGCCTTCAGCCAGGGCGTGGTCAAGGTCCACACCACGGAGGAGGCCGAGGCCCGCCTGAGGGAGCTCCTGAAGGAATCCGAGCTGGTGGTGGCCCAGGAGTACGTCCCGTCGGACTTCGACTGGCGGGTGGGCATCCTGGACCGCCAGCTGCTGTTCGTCTGCCGGTACCACATGGCCAGGGGACACTGGCAGATCGTGGCCAGGGAGGGAGCGACACAGCGGTTCGGACGTGTGGAGGCCGTTTCCCTGGACGAGGCACCGGCCGATGTCGTGCAGACGGCGTTGCGTGCCGGCGCCCTCTTCGACGATGGGCTGTTCGGGGTGGACCTCAAGGTGGTGGACGGCCGGGTCCTGGTGATGGAAGTGAACGACAACCCAAACATCGACGCTGGATACGAGGACGCATTGCAGAAGAACATCATCTATGATGCCATCGCGGTCTGGTTCCGGACCCGTCTGGACCGGCGGGGAGAAGGGCGAGGCGGATGACGGAGCTTTCGGGAAAGCCGACCCTCCTCGTTGCAGAGCAGGGGCGCCCCGGACTCTTCGAGGCGGTGGGTGTCGAGATCGAGTACATGATCGTCGACATCGAGTCCCTGGACGTGCGGCCGGTGTGCGACCGACTCATGACCGCGGTGTCCGGTGCACCCCTGTCCGAGGTGGAGATGGGGGAGATCGCCTGGTCCAACGAGCTCACCCTCCACGTGCTGGAGCTGAAGACCAACGGCCCAGCCACCACCCTGAGGGGGCTGTCACGACGGTTCCACCAGAACGTGCGCCTGGCCAATCGGGAGCTGGAGCTGTTGGGTTGTCAACTGATGCCCGGGGCGGTGCACCCGTGGATGGATCCGCACACGGAAACCCATCTGTGGCCGCACGAATACAATGAGGTCTATCAGACCTTCGACCGGATCTTCGGCTGCTCCGGACACGGCTGGTCCAACCTCCAGAGCACCCACATCAACCTGCCCTTCCGCGGCGACGAGGAGTTCGGACGTCTTCACGCGGCCATCCGGATCGCGCTGGCCCTGATCCCCGGCCTGTCCGCCGCGTCGCCGTACCTGGACGGACGCCACGGGCCGGCCCTGGACGGTCGTATGGTGGCCTACCGGGGCAATGCCCGGCGGATCCCCTCGATATCCGGACACGTCGTCCCCGAGCCCGCATCTTCGCGGCACGATTACGAACGGGACATCCTGGGGAGGATCTACGCCGACCTGGCCCCCTACGATCCGGAGGGAGTGCTGCGTCACGAATGGGCCAACGCCCGGGGGGCAATCGCCCGCTTCGACCGGGGTGCCATCGAGATCCGGGTCATCGATGCCCAGGAGTGTCCCGATGCGGATATGGCGGTGGCGGCCGCCGTGGTCCACCTGGTGCGAGCGCTCACCGAGGGCAGGTTGGCCGATCGCGACCTCCTCGGGGATCCTTCCACGGAGGCCCTGGCCGCGGTGCTGGAAGAAGCGTTCATCCGGGGCGAGGAGGCGATGCTGGTGGACCCCGTCCTGCTGTCCGTCCTCGTGGGCCGCACGGACCCAATGCCGCTGGGTGCGTTGTGGCGGCGGCTCATCGACTCGGATCCGCCCGACGACCTCGACGACGGCTCGGCCCGGGCCCTGGAAACGATCCTGGAGGAGGGTACCCTGGGAAGGCGGATGCTGGCCGCAGGAGGGCCGGAGCCCTCACATTCGGACCTGCGCCGGATGGGGACGGTCCTGTGCCAATGCCTGAGCGACAACGTCTCCTTCTCCGCCGACGTGTGATGTGCGACGAGTGGAGGGAGCCCGCGCTCCTCGTCACCGCCGAGCACGGGGGGAATCACGTGCCGGGACCCTACCGGGAGATCTTCGCCCCCCACGGCGAGCTTCTGCGGTCCCACCGGGGTTGGGACCCCGGATCGCTCCATCTGGCCCGGCGCCTGGCTCGGATCCTCGACGGCTGGCTGATCGAGGCTACGGTGACCCGCCTTCTCGTCGATCTCAACCGATCTCGGACGAACCCCCGGGTCTTCTCCCAGATCACTCGTCCGTTGCCGCCGGCGGAGCGGGCCCTGCTCCTCCATGGCTATCACCGACCCCACTGGGACACCGTCGAGAGCTCTGTCGCCGGCGAGATCGGCCGGGGGCGGCGGGTCCTGCACCTGAGCATCCACTCCTTCACCCCCAGCCTGAACGGAGCTACCCGAAGCCAGGACCTGGCCCTCCTGTACGATCCCCGCAGCGCCGTGGAACGGTGCCTGGCCGGAGCGTGGATCGCAGCTCTGCGCCGGGCCGAGCCCGCCCTTCGCCTCCGGCGGAACCACCCGTACAGGGGAAGGGCCGATGGCGTCACCACCGCGCTGCGGAAGCGGTTCGGGGCGGACGTCTACGCGGGAATCGAAGTGGAGGTGAACCAGCGCCACGTCCGCGAGGACGGACGGTTCCCGGCGTGGATTCCGACGTTGCTGGCGGACACGTTGGCCCGGATTCCGGACCCCTCCGCGGCGTGGCGAAGCAGCGGGCGTTCCCAACGGAGGTCGGCGTGAGGCACCTGTGGATCGCGGTGGCCGCGCTTCTGCTGGCCAGTGGCCGCGCCGGTGCTGGTGCGGCCCAGGAGCAGCCGGACGTCACGGAGCTTCTCCGCGGACGCATCGAGGCGCTGGTCTCGGCAGGGGCAGCCCGCGCGGCGGGCGAGCCGCTCCATGCCCTGAACGCGCTCCCCCGGTTCTACGAGTCCCGGGGGTTCAACCCGGCGTGGCGGGTGGAGGCAGACGGACCGGGCCGTGACCTCCGCGAGCTGCTGACCTCCATCGGCTCCGCGAGAAGCCACGGCCTGGACCCGGAAGACTACCACCGGGCCGCCGTGGCCGAGATCCTGGCCCGACCGGCCGAAGCCCTCGACGACCTCGCCCGCGCGGATCTCGACCTGCTGGCCACGGACGCGTTCCTCGTCCTCGGGTCGCACCTCCTCCACGGTCGCGTGAACCCCGAGACCATCGACCCCGAGTGGCTCGCGAACCGCCGCAGCACGCTGATGGATTCGGTGCTGACCGCCGCCCTCGGGGACCGGCGCGTTCGTTCCTCTCTCCGGAATCTCGCGCCTCGGCAGCCGCGTTACCGGCGTATGATGGAGGTCGCCTCGCGGCTGCGCGTGGTCGTACGAGATGGCGGCTGGCCCGAGGTTCCCGCCGGTCCAAGGCTCGACATCGACAGCGTCGGGCAGCGCGTGGTCGCCCTGCGTGCGCGACTGGTGGCCAGCGGGGAC
>JARRLD010000243.1:0-1913 GCA_037387345.1 Gemmatimonadota bacterium | reverse complement strand
AGACGCTGGCGGATGCCGTTCGCAGGTTCCAACTCCGACACGGGCTGGACGCCGACGGCGTCGTCGGCGCCGCGACCGTGGCCGCGCTCAACGTGCCCGCGCAGGAGAGGCTCCGTGCCCTGGAGCTCAACATGGAGCGCTGGCGCTGGCTCCCCGAGGACCTGGGAGAGCGCCACGTCGAGGTCAACATCGCCGCGTTCCAGCTCCAGGTCGTGGAGCGAGGACACGTCGTCCAATCGCACCGGGTCGTCGTCGGTCGTCAGTACCGGCAGACGCCGATGTTCACCGGCGCCATGACCTACCTCGTGTTCTCCCCCTACTGGCACGTGCCGCCCAGCATCGCCGCCATAGACAAGCTGCCGGTGGTGCGGGAGGACCCTGGTTACCTGCGGGCCCAGCACATGGTCGTGCTGGACCGCGCCACCAACGAAGAAGTGGACCCTGCGCGGGTGGACTGGGCATCGATCACCGGTCGGGAGCTCAACCTGCGCTACCGCCTCCGGCAGGATCCCGGGCCCTGGAACGCCCTGGGGGGCGTGAAGTTCATGTTCCCCAACCGGCACAACGTCTACCTGCACGACACGCCGTCGCGAGAGCTCTTCAACCGAACCGCCCGGAGCTTCTCGTCGGGCTGCATCCGGGTGGAGGATCCCCTGGCCCTGGCTGAATACGTGCTGGGAGACCCGGTGCGCTGGTCACGTGACGCGATCCGCGAAGCGGCTGCTCGGACCGGCGAGCAGACGGTGCGACTGGATCGGCCCATACCGGTGCATCTCCTCTACTGGACGGCATGGGCCGCCCAGGACGGCACGGTCCACTTCCGTGACGACCTCTACGGAAGGGACCCCGCCGTTGGTGGAGGCTCCCTCGCGGGAATCGGGCGCTACCGTGGACGTCTCCCGCTGGCGTCCCTCCTCTTCACCCCGCCGAGCCGGGGCCCGCAACCCCCTGCGCGTGGGAACGTTCCTTGTCCCCTTGCGGGTCATGGCGCTGCCCGTCCTGCCGGAGCAGACGGTGTCTATCCGTCCCGACGTCGCCCGCGACGGCTTCCACGTGGTGAGCCGGCAAGGACGCCTTCGCCAGCGAGGGCCGGCGAACTGGGAGTGGACGGCGCCCGGGTCCCCCGGGGTCTATGCTGTGCGGGTCTTCACGGAGCCGGGTGACACGGTCGACCTGACCTTCATGGTGCTCCGTCGGGCCACGGAGATCAGAGACGGGGCGTTGAACGGGTACCCCATCGGCGCCTACCGGGCCCGACCGTCCTCCATGTCCGCACGCTACGAGCCCCCCGCAGGCTTCATCGAGGCACGGCCCGAAGACCACGACATCCTGGTGTCGCCCAACTTCCGGTTGGGACAGTTCCTCTGCAAAGAGCCGGGGGACCCGCGGTACCTCCTGGTCTCACCCCGGCTGCTGGTCAAGCTCGAGGCCCTCCTCGAGTCCGTGAACGAAAGGGGGTACGCGACACCCTCGCTGACCGTGATGTCGGGGTTCAGGACCCCCGCCTACAACCGGGCCATCGGCAATACGACCGCCTTCAGCCGACACCTGTGGGGGGACGCGGCCGATGTCTACGTGGACGCCGATGGGAACGGAGACATGGATGACCTCAACGGAGACGGCCGTTCCGACATCCGAGATGCACGGTGGCTTTCCACGGTGCTGGAGTCCTTGATGGAGGACCCTCCAGGGACCGTGGAGCCCGGGGGGCTCGCGGCGTATCGACGAAATCCTGTCCACGGACCCTTCGTGCACATCGACACCCGGGGTCGGCGGGCGCGCTGGTAGGAGGCGATACCGCCCTCTCCTGCTGGGTGAAGAAGAAGGCCTCTTCGCCTTCGGCGTCCGTGGTCACTTCGGTCGCAACCTACATGCGAGCCGTGCATCGAGTGCGGCTCAGACCCATACAAAGG
>JARRLD010000242.1:0-6562 GCA_037387345.1 Gemmatimonadota bacterium | reverse complement strand
GATGCCGCCTACGGGGTCCAGGGCTGCCGGCCTCGACCCGCCTCGGGAGCGAAGGTAGTCGACCACGAAGTCGAAGCTGAGCTCGAAGTACCGATCGACCACGGGGTCCGGCAGATCGATCCGGGAGTTCGAGAGGACGCGCTCGAAGATTCGCTGCCAGCGGTCGTGACCCTGGAAACGGATCATGCCCCGGAAGATGCGCCGGTTGGTCTGGAAGCTGAAGATCGTCCGACTCAGAACGTCGTCGAAGTCCACGGTCACCTTCAGGTCCCGTCCGAATCCGGTGACCTCCACCACGGACCCGGAGCCGAAGGTCTGGTGCGACACCCGCTCCCCCTTCACGTATCGGGGCAGGTCCTGGTTCAACCCCTCGTCCGGTTCGTGATCGAAGGAGATGCCGGAGTCGTCCTCTCCATGACTACCCCGGAAGCCCCTTCCGCGCCCCCGGTGAGGTGTGGAGTCGAGGGTGAGCCGGAGGCGCTCGCTTCGACGCTCCTCGCGGAGGTGCTCGGGAATGGCTCCCACGAAGGAAGACAGGGTCCCATAGGTGAAATCCCCTGCCCGTCGCCGTTGCCGAGCCCAGGTGAGCGCCAGTTTGTCCTCGGCACGGGTGATGCCCACGTAGAAGAGACGGCGCTCCTCCTCGAGGGCATCCGGCTCGTCGTAGGCGCGGCTCAGGGGGAAGAGGCCATCCTCCATGCCGGCGATGTACACCACGGGAAACTCGAGCCCCTTGGCGTTGTGGAGCGTCATGAGGGTGACCGCGTCGGCGTTCGGGTCGAGCCGATCCACATCGGCCACCAGAGCCACCTGCTGGAGGAAGAGGTCCAACTCCGTGAACCCGTCGGTATCCTCCCCCTCCCACCCGTCCACCAAGTCGGTATCGAAGTCCGCCGCACCGGCGATGAGCTCCGCCACGTTCCGAGCCCGATCCTCTCCTTCAGGCCCCTCGTCTGCGAGGTGTCGGGCAAGATCGAGCTCCTCCACGAGCTCCTCGAGAAGCGGGCCCACCGAGACCTGGGCAGCTCGCACCGAGTACTTCTGGATCAGAGCGGCGAACTCTGTGAGACCGCGGGCGCTCGCAGTCCGCAGCCCCGGGACGTGGTCGGCCCGCGCCGCCGCGTCCAGGGGAGACCCGCCCTCAGCGACGGCCCATTCCTGGAGACGCTGCTGGGAGGTGACGCCGATCCCTCGACGGGGGTAGTTGACAACCCGGTCGAAGGCCACGGCGTCTCGCGGGTTCGAGATCAAGCGGAGGTAGGCGAGCACGTCCTGGATCTCGCGCCGTTCATAGAATCGGACGCTGCCCACCACCTGGTAGGGGATCCCTTCCCGGCGGAAGGCGTCTTCCAGGGCGCGGGCCTGGGCATTGGTCCGGTAGAGAGCGGCAAACGCCCGATACCCCATGGAGGGCTCTTCTTCGTACCGCTTCTGGATGTCGGATACGAGCCAGCGGGCCTCGTCCCGCTCGTCGAACGCCTCCAGCAAGGTGACGCGTTCCCCACCCTCACGATCGGTCCGAAGCGTCTTTCCCTTCCGGTTGACGTTCTCGGCGATGACCGCGTTCGCGGCGTCGAGAATCTTCTGCGTCGATCGGTAGTTGCGCTCCAGCCGGACGACCCGGGCCCCTTCGAAGGTCTGCTCGAAGTCCAGGATGTTGCGGATGTCAGCCCCCCGCCAGCCGTAGATGGACTGATCATCGTCTCCCACCACCATCAGGTTGTGGTGCTCCGCGGCCAGCAGCTCGAGAAAGCGGAACTGGGCACGGTTGGTGTCCTGGTACTCGTCCACGAGCACGAAGGCGAACTGGTCACGATACCGCTCGAGGAGCCGCGGATTCGTCTCGAAGAGCTCGACCGGCATGGTGAGGAGGTCGTCGAAGTCGAACGCGTTCTGGTCCCTCAACGCCTTCTGGTACGCCGGATAGACCCTGGCGACGCTCCTGACGAACATGTCGAAGGAGCCGTCGTTGGCCGTGGCGAACTCCTCCGCGCTCACGAGCTGGTTCTTCGCGTTGCTCATCTCGGCCCGGATCGCCTTGGGGTTCCACCGCTTCGGATCCAGACCCACCTCCTCCTGGACCCGCTTGACGAGCCGGAGGGACTGATCGGCGTCGAAGATCGTGAACGTGCGATCCCACCCCAGACGGTCGGCGTGCCGGCGGAGGATGCGCGCGCCGGTGGCGTGGAACGTCCCGACCCACATGCCGGCGGGCTCGACCTCGAGGAGAGTCTGGATCCTCTGCCGCATCTCGCCGGCCGCCTTGTTGGTGAACGTGACGGCGAGGATCCTGTTCGGGGGCACTCCGTGCTCACGGACGAGGTGACAGATCCGCGCCGTGAGGACGCGTGTCTTCCCGGATCCCGCGCCTGCGAGAACGAGGATGGGGCCCTCGAAGTGCTCGGTGGCCGTGCGCTGCTCGGGGTTCAGGCTCTCCAGGTGCCGGGACTCGGAGGATCGCACGGTGGAATCAGCCACGCGCCGCAGGAAGCCGGATCTGGAACGTCGTGCCAACCCCCCCATCGAGAAGCTCGATCCGACCCTGGTGGACCCCTTCGACGATTCGCCGGGAGAGTGCGAGACCGACGCCCCACCCCCCCGATTTGGTGGTCACACCCGGCTCGAAGATCTTGTCGCGGATCTCCGGATCGACCCCTGGCCCGCTGTCGCGGATCCTCAGGCTCACCTGCCCCCCTCCCACCTCCCGGGCATAGATGGAGATCCGACCTCCGCGCCCCGCCAAGGCATCCAGTGCGTTCTTCACGACGTTCTCCAGCGCCCACACGAGAAGGACCTCGTTTGCCATCACCGGCGGAAGCGAATCGGGAATGTCCACGACCAGGTCCACCCCCCGGCCCAGCTTGGGAAGACGGGCGGCCAGGTAGCGCTCCAGGTCGGTGACGACCTTGCGGAGAGAATGGGCCTGGAGCTCCGGCTCGCGCCCGATGAGCTCGAAGCGATGGCTGACCCGCTCCAGCCGGTCCAGGTCCTCCTCGATGGCGTCGGCCACGTCGGCGTCGGCCAGGGAGGCGGGACGCTCACGACGGGGCAGCTTCAACACCTCCAGCCACCCCTGGAGCGACGACAGAGGCGTGCCCAGCTGGTGGGCCAGCTCCCGGGCCATGGAGGTCCACGCCCGCTCGCTCTCCGCCCTTCGCTGGGTCCGGATCATGGTAAACCCCACGATGACCGTGAGCAGCAGGCCCCCGGCCTGGAGCCATGGAATCCACCGCAGATTTCGGACCTGCGGACTGTCCCCAAAGTGAAGATGCTGCACCGACGGATCCCCCACGGGGGGGTTGCCGGCATCCAGCCGACGCATGTACGCCTGGACCCTGGCCTGCCCGTCCGGCGTGGCCAGGTTCACCTCGAAGGGGAGATTGGTGACGTAGAGCACGGTATCGCCGGGGCCCGACAGAACCATGGGGACGCCGGACTCGAGGATGATGCTCTGCAGGTTGTAGAGGGCATTCTCGGAGCGCGCCTCGCCCTGGGCCGTGAGGCCCTCCTGCACCTCCGCGTAGATCTCGGTCAGGGTCTCCTGGTGGCTCCGCAGCGCCTCCACGATCTGCTGCGTGTACACCACGTACCACCCGAGCAACGCCACGAAGAGCGTCGCGATGGCGAGGGGCCACTTGATGCGGACCATGTCCGGGGCCCGGTCGCCCGCTAGGCGGGCGGGACGAGGCGGTCCATCCCCGTGGGGGCGTGCAGCGCTTCCGGTAGGGCGACCGATCCGTCCTCCTGCTGGTGGGTCTCGAGGAGGGCGGCCACCACACGGGGCAAAGCCAGCGCCGAGCCGTTGAGTGTGTGGACATACTCGGGCTTGTCCGCCTGGCCCCTTCTGAAGCGGAGTCCGGCCCGGCGGGCCTGGTAGTCCGTGAACGTCGAGCAGCTCGAGACCTCGAGCCACTTCTCGACCCCGGGGGCCCACACCTCGAGATCGTACGTCTTGGCGCTGCTGAAGCCCAGGTCGCCGGTCGCCAGCGTCACCCTCCGGTACTGCAGGCCCAGGCGCTCCAGAAGGACCTCGGCCTCCCGGGTGAGCTCTTCCAATCCCTCCTCACTGTGCTCGGGGGTCTCGTAGCGAACGAGCTCGACCTTGTCGAACTGATGGACCCTCAGAAGCCCGCGGGTGTCTTTGCCCGCTGCGCCGGCCTCACGCCGGAAGCACGGCGTGTACGCCGTGTACTTCAGAGGGAGCTGGTCCGCGGCGAGCAACTCCCCCCGATGGAGGTTGGTCACCGGCACTTCGGCCGTGGGAATGAGCCACAGGCCATCCCGCTCCGAGACATAGGACTCGTCGGAGAACTTGGGCAGCTGCCCCGTTCCCGTCATGGTCTCGCCGGTGACCAGATAGGGTACCCGCAGCTCGGTGTACCCGTGCTCCGACACGTGCACGTCGAGGAAGAAGTCGATCATTCCCCGTTGTAGCCGGGCCCCCGCGCCAACCAGCACCGGGAAGCCTGACCCGCTGATCTTGGAGCCCCTGGGCAGGTCGAGGATGCCGAGAGCCTCCCCCAGCTCCCAGTGGGGCCGGGGCGTGAAGTCGAACACCCTCGGCTCTCCCCAGGCGTGCTCGACCCGATTCTGCTCCTCCCCACCGTCGGGCACCGTGTCCAACGGGAGGTTCGGAAGGCCGAGGAGGACCTCCTCGGTCCGCTCCTCGGTCCGCTTCACCTCCTCGTCGAGCTCGGAGATCCGGTCCCCGAGGGTCCGCATGGAGGCGATGAGCTCGTCGGCGTCCCCTCCGGATCGCTTGATCTCGCCGATCTCTCGAGACGTCTCGTTCCGCCGCGCCTTGAGGTCGTTCACCTCTCCCACGGCGACCCTGCGGACCTCGTCGAGGTGGCGGAGCTCGTCGACGGACGCCTGGTACTCCCCATTGCCCCGGCGGACCAGCGCCGCCCGGACCACCTCGGGCTCAAAGCGGAAGCGACGGATGTCGAGCATGCGGTGCGGCCTGGAGGGTCAATCGGGAGGAATGAGGCGGCGGTCGTTGCACACCGGGCTCACGTCGAAAACCATGGTCAGGATCCCATCTTCCGGATCGACCTCGAGGGGCTCGAACTTCCCGTACGACACGCAGCGGGTTCCGAAGGCGCCGGCGTACCGCTCCGTCCGAACCACGTACACGGTTCCCACAGTGGCCGGCACCGGCTCGTCGGACGCATACAGAAGCGTATCGGCCGGCGCCTCATTGAGGCTCTCGAAGGTCTCTCCCGGCACCGGCGCGATTCGCGCCCAGGACTCCACCCCCAGCGCTCCCGGCGGCAGGAGCACGATCTGTCCTCCCCGGGTGTCCACGGCCATGTCCCAGCTCCCGGTGGACTCGGGATCTTCGATCCGAACGGTCAGTCGGCGCCGGAAGTTGAAGCCCGACACGAGATTCAGCTCCGGTCGGGCGAGGGAGTACAAGAGGACCGTATCCGGAGCCGGCGTCCAGTTGACGGCGAACGGATCGTCGCCACAGGCAGCGAGGGCAACGACCCCGATCCCGGTGGCGATTGCGACCGCGAGCATGGGGCCGGCCCGTCGTGTGCCATGGCTTCTTGTGGGGTGATTCATCGACGAGCCGGGCCTCACCGGTTCACTGCGGCAAAAGAAGGAACGAAAAGCTGCCGGGGGGCGGAGAGACTGTCAACCCCGAAAAGCCCCGTCATTGCTTGACTTTACCCCATGTGCGGGGTAGGTTCCCCGCCCGTCGTGAACGGCGCCCGACAGGGTGGGGGCACCAGGTCGGGAGCCCACCCCTCGGCGCCGCAGGTTCCGTCGCCCGAACGAGGTCCGGTGGCCGCCCAGTCGATCCCTCCGAGCGATGCGCTTCGCGTTCTCGTAGCCGACGACGAGCCGCATATCCGTCGACTGCTCACCACCGTGCTCGGGAACGCCGCGTTTCGGGTGGACGAGGCCGTCGATGGTCGCGAAGCCCTCGAGCGCTTCGAGTCGGGCACCGGCTACGACTGCGTCATCCTCGACCTCATGATGCCGGGCGCTTCCGGTCTGGAGGTCCTGACCCGCATCCGTGAGCACCCCGAACGAGGGAATACGCCTGTGGTGATGCTGACGGCGAAGGGACGGGAAGCCGACAGGCAAGCGGCGTACGAGGGTGGGGCGGACGACTTCCTCACGAAGCCGTTCAGTCCCAGGAAGCTCATTTCTCGAATTCAGGAGATCGTCGCTGAGCGCTGATCCCCACCTCTGGGTTCTCGTCCTCGCAGGCGGGATGGGCTCCCGCTTCTGGCCCTTGAGCACCCCGGTCCGGCCCAAGCAGCTCCTGCCCCTGGTCGGCGAGCGACCCCTCATCGCCCACGCCCTGGAGCGGGCGCGGGCGCTCGCGCCGGAGGACCACGTCCGAATCCTGACAGGCGCCCACCTGGTCGGGGCGATCCAGGAGACGCTGCCGGAGGTCTCAGAGGTCGACTACATGGTCGAGCCCGTGCAGAAGGGCACGTGTCCGCCGCTGGTGTGGGCGGCCCGGGACGTGGCCAGGCTGGACCCCGACGCAGTCCTGGTGTCCCTGCACGCCGATCACGTGATCTGGCCGCTCGACGCCTTCCGG
>JARRLD010000241.1:0-6593 GCA_037387345.1 Gemmatimonadota bacterium | reverse complement strand
TCCGACCCCGGGCCTCACGGGTGGGCGGCATGGCCGCGAGCGTACGGCGCATCAGCCTGACCACGAGGCCAAAGTGGCACGGCCCTGCCGGGTTAGCGAATAGGCGGTCTTCCCGGGGACCCGCCGGCTCGGCACCCGCTCCACCAGTCCCTCCGCCACGAACCTCCGCACCTGCCGCTCCAGGATGGGGCGAACCAGCGGCCACCGATGGGGAATCTCGGGCAGGGTCAGAGGCCCTTGCCGCGCCAGCTCTCCGAGAATGTCGCCGTCGTGGGCAGAATAGAGGACCGAGACTCCATTGTTCCGATTCATGTCACTTCCCTCCGGACCCTGGGTCCGCTGCGCGCTGACCGATCCCTCCACCCCAAGAGGCGCGGCGCGCCGTCCGATCGGATCATGGGTTCAAGGGGGAAGGGCGGGACGAGAGACCCTGGCGGCGGAGGAATCCCCTCCGCTATTCATGCAGGGCACATGGGAGCGGGCATGGGCAACCGAGTCGACATGCGTCGTGTCGAGGACCTCTTCCTCGAGGCCCTCGAGCTGCCACCCACCGATCGTCGGGCGCTGCTGGACGAGCGATGCGTGGGTGCGCCCGCCATCCGCCAGGAGGTGGAGTCCCTCCTCGATTCTCACGACGCCGGGGTGGTGCCCCCCATGGAGGAAGAGCGGCCGTTCGGCGGGTATCTGCCGGAGCGTATCGCGGACTACCGCGTTGTCCGGCCCCTGGGCAGCGGGGGCATGGGCACCGTTCTCCTGGCAATCCGCGAGGGCCCCGGCTTCGAGCAGACGGTGGCGCTGAAGGTCCTGCGGGGCAGCTTTGTCGACCCGCTCCTCGCCCATAAGCTGGAGGAGGAACGACGGATCCTGGCCCTGCTCGAGCATCCGGGCATCGCCCGTCTCATCGACGGAGGCGTCACGGGTGATGGTCACCCCTACTACGCGATGGAGTACGTTCAGGGCGAGGACATCCTCACGTACTGTGATCTCCGTCACCTGGACATCCGGGAGCGCCTGCGGCTGTTCGCCGAGGTCTGCGACGCGGTGCACCATGCCCACCAGCAGCTTGTCGTGCACCGTGACCTCAAGCCCTCCAATATCATGGTCACGGAGCAGGGTCGTCCGAAGCTGCTGGACTTCGGCATCGCCAAGAACCTCGATGCGGTATCGGCGTCCGAGCAGACGGCGAGCTGGGTCACGCCGGCGTATGCCAGCCCCGAGCAGGTAGCCGGCGGAATCCTCTCCACACGGTCGGACGTCTACTCCCTCGGAATCCTACTCTGCGAGCTCCTTACCGGCGCTCGCCCGTACGACACCACAGGGTCAACCCCCCTCGAGATCGGCCGGATCATCACACAGGTGCCTCCGGCGCGACCCAGCGACCTCGTGCTCAGGGAAGCGTCCACCCGCGAGACCGATGGCGGGACCTCGGCCACCCCCACCGAGACCGCCCGACGACGCGGCGCCACCCCTCAGCGGCTGGCGAAGCGGCTCCGTGGGGAGGGCGACCTGATCGTCCTGAAGGCCCTGGCCAAGGAGCCGGAGCGTCGGTACGACTCCGCTGCGGCTCTGGCCGACGACATCCGCCGGTACCTCCGCGGCGCGCCCCTCCTCGCGAGGGCGGACAGCCGGGTGTACCGGATCAGGAAGCTCGTCCAGCGCCACCAGGCCCTGACGGTGGCGATGGTCCTCCTGGCCGTCGCTCTGGCCGCCGGCACGGCCGGGATCGTCTGGCAGGCCCGCGAGGCGATCGCCGAACGGGATCGGGCGGAGGAGGAGGCATCGCGCGCCCGCCTCGTGACGGCGCTCATGACCGACATCTTCCGTCTGGGCGATCCGCTCCAGGCCCGGGGAGACACCATCGGCGTGCGCCGCATTCTCGAGGAGGGAACGAGCCGGGTCGAGGCCACGCTCGCGGACGATCCCGCCCTCCAGGCCTCTCTGTTCCTGGAGCTGGGCAGGATCAACCGCAATCTGGGGATCCTGGACGAGGCGGAGCGCCTCGGCCGTCTGGCTGCGACCCTTCGTGAGGCGCACGAGCCGGGCTCTCTCTCCCAGGCCGACGCCATGGGGTTCCTGGGTCTCGTGCTCCGCGATCGAGGACGGACCCCGGAGGCGGTGGATGAGCTCGAACGGGCGGTCCAACTGCGCGAGGAGGTGCTTCCCGCGCCGGATACGACCCTGGCCACCCTCCTGGCCAACCTGGGCTGGGAGGTCCGGTCCCAGGGAGAGCACGAGCGGGCGGGAGCCCTCTTCCGTCGGGCGCTGGAGCTTCAACGAACACTCCTGGGTGAAGATCACCCGGACGTCGCCACCACGCTGCTCGGTCTGGCGGCATCGTCGCACGATGCGGGCAACTTCGACGAGGCGGAGGCGATCTTCCTCAACGCGCTGGACCTCGGCGCGCTGGACCGCCCCGACCCTGTCGCCGCCACGGCTCTCGTGAACGTGGGCATGGTGAGAAGGCTGCAGGAGCGGTATCGGGAGGCAGAGCCGCTCCTGCGGAACGGCCTGGCGATGCGCCTGGCGCTGTTCGGCCCGGAACATCCCGGGACCATCGAGGCGCGGGAGCAGCTCGGCGCCGACCTCCTGGCCCTGGGGCGATACGCGGAGGCGGACCGGCTCATCACCGACAACCTGGAGTCCGCCATCCGGGTCCTGGGCGAAGGACACGAGAGCACCCGAAGCGTTCGGGAGGCACTCGCCACGCTGGATGGTGACCTGGGACGGTTCGATCTCGCCCTCGCCCGGATGGACAGCGTCATCATCGCAAAGACCGAAGCGCACGGCGGCGATCATCCGGGAACGGTGCACTCTCTGAACTTCACCGGCGAGGTGCTCCTGGCGGCCAACCGCCCCGAAGAGGCGGAGGGACGCTTCCGGGAAGCCCTGGCCATGGGCGCCCGTCTCGGGGGCAACGAGGGAACCTACGGTGCGCTGTCCCGGAACGGCCTGGCCCTGACGGCGCTTCGGGCCGGACGGGTGGCCGAGGCGGACTCCCTGGCGGCACTGGCTCTGGCCCTCGCTCGCGATCAGCTTCGACCGGATCACCGCTACGTGCTGGACATCCGCCGCACGCAGGCTCGGATCCTCCTGGCCGAGGGAGGAGCCGCCGAGGCACGGCGTACCCTCGACGAGATCCTGGAGGCGGAGCGCCGGGTCAGGCCCAGCCCGCACCCCAGGATCGGTGAGACCCTGGCCCTCCTTGGAGACGCTCTCGAGGCGGCCGGGGATGTCGAGGGTGCTCGACGCACCAGGGAAGAAGCCCGGGATGAGCTCACCTCCTTGCCGCCGGACCATCCTCAACGCCGCGGCGTTGAGGAAGCGCTGCGAACCCCAACACCCGACTGACGTGTCCGATCCCGAGGATATTACCCAGGCGCTCATCAACCTCTCCGGAGGCGATCCGGAAGCCCTCGATCGACTCCTCCCGGTCGTATACGACAATCTGCGGGGGCTCGCCCGACGGGAGCTCTCCAGGGAACGCCCCGACCACACCCTGAACGCGACGGCCCTGGTCCACGAGGCGTACCTGAGACTCGTGCAGCTGGACCGGATCACCTGGGAGGGCCGGGCTCATTTCTTCGGGGCCGCCGCTCAGGCCATGCGGAGGATCCTCATCAGCTACGCGCGCATGAAGAAGGCGGAGAAGCGCGGTGCCGGGGCAGAGCACGTCCCTCTCCACGACGTGGTCGCCGCGGCCCGACAGCGTCCACAGGAGCTGCTCGCGCTCGATGAAGCGCTCGAACGGCTCGCGGAGATCGACGAGCGCCGCGCCCGCATCGTGGAGTGCCGGTACTTCGCCGGAATGAGCATCGAAGAGACCGCCGAGACGATCGGGGTCTCCCCCGCCACCGTGAAGCGCGACTGGCTCCTGGCCCGGGCCTGGCTCAATCGGGAGCTGCAGGCCTGACACCCGCGCGTCCGGGGGCCACCCGGATCCGCCGCGCCTTCTGCCGCGCTGCCGGAACCGCACCCTCCTCGATCCTTCGGTAGCCCAAGACCGCTACCCCCCCGGTGCGCCCGACACATCCGATGAGCCGATCTCGTTCGAGGTCGCGCCTCCTGAATGCGAGGGACGGAGCGTCCCACCGATCACGCGATGCGAACGAACATCCCAGGAGGACGACATGTCACAGGCCACCATGAACGAGACGCGCACCAGGGGCCCCCTGAACGGCGTGGACACCCCCACGCTCTTCGCCACCGTCAACGCCGTGGACGGACAGCGGGAGCTGGCCCAGTTCCGTTTCCGTGCCGAGAACACCTGGCAGACCGGCACGCACAGCCGCACCTCCATCCACTCCTTCTACGGAGCGGGTGGAGAGCAGGAGCACGTCCGGGAGTTCCTCATCGACGCCGACCACCCGAAGGTGCTCGTGGCCCAGGACAACGCACCGCTTCCGGTGGAGCTGGTCCTGGCCAGCCTCGTCTCCTGCCTCACCGGCGGGATCGCCACCGTCGCCGCGGCCCGGGGCGTGGAGCTCTTCCGGGTGGAGTCCCGGGTCGAGGGGGAGATGGACTTCCAGGGCATCCTCGGTCTGTCCGACGAAGTGCGCAACGGATACCAGGGCATCCGCGTGGACTTCACCATCAAGGGCGACGCTCCCGAGGAGAAGCTCCGCCAGATCGTGGAGCAGTCCAAGGCTCGCTCCGCGGTCTTCGACATCGTCACCAACCCGACGCCGGTGACGGTCACCGTCAACGGCTCGTAGAACCGCTGGAGGTCGCCGGCCGGGTCCACCCGGCCCGGTCGGCCGGCCTGTCGTCGGCGCGAGGGATCCGAACCATGCAGAGCATCGAGACCGTCATCATCGGGGGAGGTCAGGCGGGCCTGGCCATGAGCCGGAGCCTGAGGGACCACGGCATCGAGCACGTGCTTCTCGAGCGGGGAGACGTGGGCGAGCGGTGGCGGAACGAGCGCTGGGATTCCCTGCGGCTGCTCACGCCCCGCTGGCTGTCACGGCTGTCGGGATGGAACGACGATGGCGCCGACCCCCACGGCTTCATGCACCGGCTCGAGGTCATCGCCTACCTGGAGCGGTACGCCGAGGCCTTCCGTGCTCCGGTCCACGCCGGGGTCACGGTGCTGGGCGTCGAGCGGTACGGCCCCGGGTTCCGAGTGGACACGGACCACGGCGTCTGGAAGGCCACCAACGTGGTCATCGCCACCGGCGAGAGTCAGGACGCGTGGACCCCCGACTTCGCTCGCGACCTCGCCGGGTCCATCCATCAGGTCGTGTCCACCGGCTACCGCAACCCGTCCCAGCTGCCCGACGGGGGCGTCCTGGTGGTGGGCGCATCGGCCACCGGCATCCAGCTGGCCGAGGAGATCCACGCGTCGGGCCGGCCGGTCACGCTCTCCGTGGCGCGTCACACGCGGTTGCCTCGAACCTATCGGGGCAGGGACATCCTCGAGTGGTTCCACAGGATGGGCGTCCTGGACGAGAGGACCGGAGACGTCAAGAACCTTGGCGCGTCCCGGGCGCAGCCCTCCATGCAGCTCATCGGGAGCCTGGACCACCGTACGCTGGATCTGGGCGTTCTGCAGCGGAGCGGTATCCGGCTGGTGGGCATGGCCGTGGGCGCGTGCGGCAGGCGGATGCGGTTCGCAGACGACCTGGTGGAGTCCATCGCCGCCGCCGAGCTGAAGCTCGCGAGTCTCCGGCTGCGCATCGACCGACACATCGTCGCCCAGGGGCTGGGCGGCGAGGTCGCGCCCAGCGATCCCTTCGTGCCGGTGCCGCTTCCCGACGCCCCCGGCGTTCTGGATCTCGAGGACCGGGGGATCCGCACGATCCTCTGGGCCACCGGCTTCCGGAGAAGCTATCCCTGGCTTCGCGTTCCGGCGCTGGACGTCCGGGGTGAGATCATGCACACGGGAGGTGTCACCTCGGAGCCCGGGCTCTACGTGCTGGGGCTCAACTTCCTCCGCAGACGCTCGTCCAGCTTCATCGCCGGGGTCTCGAAGGATGCCGACGAGCTCGTCGAGCACATGTCCGACCTGCGCAGCCGACGTCGGCCACGGGCCGTCGCCTAGAGGAGAGACCATGTCGTTCCATCCAGTCCGCGACCACTACGACGTCATCATCGCCGGCGCCCGGGCGTCGGGAGCACCCACGGCCATGCTGCTTGCCCGCAGGGGACTGCGGGTTCTGGTGGTGGACCCGGTGCCCCGGGGCCGGGATACGCTGTCCACCCACGCCCTCATGAGAAGCGGGGTGCTCCAGCTCCATCGCTGGGGGCTCCTCGACCGGGTCCGAGCGGCGGGAACCCCTGCCGCCGAAGACACGACGTTCGACTACGGCGACGAGACCATCGTGGTCCCCATCAAGCCCAAACACGGAGTCAGGGCCCTCTATGCGCCTCGACGGACCGTGTTGGACCCGATCCTGGTCGACGCCGCCTCCGAGGCGGGGGCACACGTGCGCTTCGGCCTGGCAGTACGGGACCTCCAGCGGGACGCCGACGGTCGGGTGAGGGGTGTTTGGCTTCATGGGCCGGATCACCCCTCACGAGAGGTGTCTGCCGACCTCGTCGTGGGCGCCGACGGGATCCACTCTCGCGTGGCGCGGCTCGTGAAGGCTCCCATGGAG
>JARRLD010000240.1:0-10249 GCA_037387345.1 Gemmatimonadota bacterium | reverse complement strand
CGGGTCACGCCTGGACGTGTGGGGGCTGGTGGGTGGGTTTGGCACGAGGACAGCCTGCACGCTGTGGGCTCCGGTCTCGCTCCTGGGGGTGGCGATTGCCGTGATGGGCGCTGGCCCGGTCCCGAGCGAGGCCGGTACCGTGGCGGCGGCGATCGACGTCCTTCGTCACGCTGATTCGCCCCTACCCGCTCTCCGTTCGGCCGCCATCGCCGGAGTGCCTCTGGGTGTGGCGCTCACCGCCCTTGGCGTCACGAGCCTCACCCCGTGGGACCCCCTGGTCGAGATCGTGAACTCGATCACACCGACGGCCGCCGTGCTCGGCGCATTGGTCGTCGTGCTCCTCGTGATCGGCTTCTTCCTGAGCAAGCCCGAGGGTATCGAGCGCCCCGGCGCTGACCTCGCGAACGATGGCTACGAGACACGAGGGAATCCGTGATGGCCGGTTCCACCGAAGGGAGAAACGCGGTCCCTGCGGTGTTGCTGGCGCTGTTGGCAAGCACGGGAGCGTGCGCGGAGCGGGAACAGGGGATGCCTGCAATTGCCGCCCGGGACAGCGCTGGAATCACGATCGTGGAGTCCGATCTTGTCCGGCCGGCAACGCGCTGCTCCGTGGACGCCGAGCCGACCGTCGTGATCGGCACGGCCGGTGGCGATCCCCGCTACGAGCTGTACCGGGTGTTCGGTGCGTCGCGGTTGAGCGACGGTCGGATCGTCCTGGTCAACCAGGGGAGCCAGGAGCTCCGCTTCTACGACCCCGAAGGTCGGTTCTTGCAGAGCTCCGGTGGCGCCGGAAGCGGTCCGGGGGAGTTCCGGGACGCGTTCCACCTCTGGGTGCTCCCGGGAGACACGATCTGGGTGGGCGATTACCGGCCCTGGCAGTTCCTGGTGTTCTCTCCCGAGGGTGAGTGGGTGAGGACCGTGCGTCCCCGCCCGGAATACCCGAACCCGCCGGGTGTCATCGACGTGCTCGATGACGGCCGTTCCGTCCTGTCCCGGCGGGCGTTCATCGCCTACGGCCCCCGGTTCGAGACCCGTAACATGACCGTCGCCGTGCACGGTGCCGACGGCATGGTGATGGATACCGTCGGCACGTACCCGAATGGCCGTTGGGGAAGAGTCGGTGATGATCCCAATTCGCCTGGTCTTTACCCGTTGTTCGAGTCGTTCGCCCGGGTGGCCGCTTCCGGATCACGCGTCGTCGTCGGCCACACGTCACGACCGGAGCTGGAGATTCTCGAGGCCAGCGTGGCTCCCAGCCTCGAGCGCATCATCCGGTGGACCGCCGGGTCGCGGGAGATCCAGCCCGAAGACGTGGAGGCGGAGCGGCGGCGCCTCGCAGAGCCCTACGAGAACATGGACCCAGCCATGCGACGTCAGCTCGTCGATCCTCTCGTGAGCGATGAACGGCCGGTCGCCGACGAGTTCCCGGCATTCTCGAGCCTGATGCTGGGTCGAGATGACCGGATCTGGATCCGACAGTATCCGAGACCAGGAGCGTCGGAGACGCCGGAGTGGGTGGCGTTCGGGTCGGACGGACGCTTCGATTGTCGACTCGCCTTGCCGCCCTTCGATGAGCTCCTCGAATTCGGTCAGGATTACCTTCTGGCCCTGGAGAAGGATGAGCTCGACGTGGAACGGGTCGTTCAGTACGGGATCGGTCCGGCCGTCGACCCGTGACCGAGCGGAAGGAAACCCGACTCCCGTCTTCGTGAGACGATCCCATGACGCTCTTCGAGTATCTCGGTGTGCTCCTGTCCGTCGTGATGGGGCTCGGTCTGACCCACATTCTGATCGGCATCAGCAAGACCATCCACCACCGCGACACGGTCAGGGTCTATTGGGTCCACGCGGTCTGGTCGGTGAACGTCATGGTCTACATCGTCGCCATCTGGTGGGGCATGTTCTGGTGGAGCCACCTGAGCCAATGGACGTTTTTGGAGTTTCTCTTCGTCATCCTCTATACGGTGGTCCTCTTTCTCCTCGCTTCCATGCTCTACCCGTGGGATCTTCCCGTTGACTACGACTTCGAACAGCACCTCATTCGGAATCGAGGTTGGTTCTTCGGTATCCTGGCCGCAGCCTGGTGCATCGACATCCCCGAGACCCTGATGAAGGCCGAGAGCGGGCTCCGCGGGCTACCGCCTTCATATCTGGCCTGGGTAGCGGTGCATATCATCGCCAGCGTGACCGCCGCTCGAACCGACAGTCGCCCCTTCCATGCCTTCTTCGCGGTCTTCTGGCTCGTTTGGACGCTCGCGTATCTGCTGTCGACCACGCTAGGTCAGATCGCCGCCTGACCTCGGCATGTCATGAACAGCAGCGCCGAGCCTGATTCCCCGATGTCCGTTCACCGGGTCGTGGTGGCCGGCGGCGGTATCGGCGGTCTCACCCTGGCCCGCGCACTCACCGCTCGAGGCCTCTCGGTCCGAGTCCTCGAGCAGGCGCCTGGACCATCCGAGGTCGGGGCCGGGATCACATTGTGGCGTAATGCGCTCAACGTCCTCGAATCCCTCGATCTCGGCGACGCCGTCGAAGCCGTCGCCCACGCGCCCGAGAGCGGCGGTATCGGGCTCCCCGACGGTCGGATGCTCTCCGTGGTCCACCTCGAGGACATCCCCGGGGCGATCAGGCGACCGCTGCTGCTCACGTTCCACCGCAGGGACCTGCAGCGGGTACTGCTCGACGCCCTGCCTGAAGGCACGGTGGAATTCGGCTGCAGGGTTGTTGGCTATCGTGAGATGCCGAACGCCGTGGCCTGCGAGATCGAGGGCAGGCGTGAGATCGAGGCCGACCTGTTGGTGGGAGCCGACGGCATCAGCTCCCGGGTGCGAGCGCAGCTCCTCGGACAGGAGCCACCTCGCTACGCCGGGTACACATGCTTCAGGGGCGTCACCTACGCGGCCCCGGCCGCCCGGCATACGAGCGGGGAATTCTGGGGTGCTGGGGACCGGTTCGGCGTCGTACCGATCGCCGGAGATCGGATGTACTGGTTCGCAGTGATCAGTGCGCCGCCGCGTCAGCAGGTGGATGATGCGAAGGCCTATTTGCTGCGGCGCTTCGAACGCTATGCCGCCCACCTGCCTGACCTGATCGAGCGCACGGCGGCGGATGCGATCGTGCACAACGATATCATTGATCGGCCTCCGATCTCGGGATGGAGCGGCTCGAGGGTGACGTTGCTGGGGGACGCGGTCCACGCCACCACGCCAAACCTGGGTCAGGGGGCGGCCATGGCCATCGAAAGCGCGGCCATCCTCGCCCGGGCATTGTCCAAGCCGACCGGTTTGGCCGATGCTCTCTCACGCTACGAAGCCGCCCGGCAGCGACGCACCACGCACGTCACGCGCACCTCGTGGCGGGTCGGCAGGATGGCACATATCCGGTCCGCTCCCGGGCGCGCGATCCGAAACCTGGCGTTGCGCGTCACGCCGCCCGCCGTCCCGCTGAGGTCGCTGGTCGGGCTTCTGGGTTACGACGCCTCGACCGCGGAGCTGGGCGAACGCTGAGTCGGGGCGACCGATCCCGTCGCCAGCCCAGCCGCGTCCGTCGGCTTCGCGTGTCCTACCGTGGAGCGCGCCTACTGAAACGTCGGTGGCGGCACCCGCCGCTTCGTGGCCTGCTCGAACGCGTACGCCAGCTCGAGCAGCCGTGGCTCGTCGCACGCCCTGCCGGTGAAGCTTACCCCGAGCGGCTGAGGCTGTGGATCGAACCCCTCCGGGAAGTCGGGGCCGCGGTCGTTGGCGACGAGCGCGAACGGCACGATCACGGTCGGGTAGCCCGGCCGGGCCGCGATCCCCGCGCTGCCCGGGCCGGAGAAAAGCAGCGCATCCAGCTCGAGTGTCTCCATGACCTCGTCGATCCCGTGCTCTCCGTTCAAACGCAGGTCACGCGCCCGGTCGGCTTCGTAGGCGGCCCGGTCCCGCTCCAGGTCCAGCTCGTCCGCGCCGTCCAGGCGGGCCTGCTCGTACTTCATGGCGCCCGCCGCTCGGTGCGCCAGGTTCCATTCGCGTAGCTCGGTGAGCGTCTTCACCGGGGCGGACTCCCCGAGCGAGGCCAGCCACAGGTTGAAGTCGCGCTTCATCCCGTAGTCGAGCACCATGCTACGCCCATTCAGCATCAGGTTGCTCGCGGAGTCGGGGTCGACGACGCTGGGGATGTCGGCGGGATCGACCAGGATGGCGCCTTGCTCCTGCAGGATGGCGAAGACCGTGTCCATCAGGGCGCGCCGCTCCCCGGAAAGCCCGCCGCGCCACCGATCCGACCCGGGCACCTGCACCGAGTCGTAGTACATGGCCCGAGGGATGCCAATGCGGGCGCCCTGGAGTCCGTCGACGTTGAGGAACCGCGTGTAGTCGGCGCCGGCCGGTGGCTCGCAGGTGGTCGTCGCGGGATCGTCGGGATCCGGAGCCGTCCCCTCGAGCGCCCCCAGCATGATGGCCGCGTCGGTCACGGTTCGGGCCATGGGTCCCGGGGTATCCTGATCCGCGGTGATTGGGATGACCCCGTAGCGGCTGACGCGTCCGACGGTGGGCTTCACGGCGGCGAGCATGTTCTGGTTCGATGGCGAGAGGATGGAGCCGGACGTCTCCGTGCCCACGTTCGCGGCCCAGAAGCTCATGGCGGTGCCGATGCCCGAGCTGGAGCCCCCGGTAGACATGACCGGACGGCCGTCATTGCGTCCCTCGCGGGGGTCGCGGCGGGGATCGTACGGGTTCAGCCCGTAGCCCCCGACGGCGCTGTAGTTCCCGGGCATTCCGGAGGCCATGAAGTTGGCCAGCTCGGTCATCACGGTCTTCGCGAGAACGATCGCCCCGGCGGCCTCGAGGTTCTTCGTGAGTGTGGCCTCGTACGGCGGCGTGTAGCCCTCGAAGGCGTGCGCCCCGCCGGTGGTGTGCATGTCCGTGGTGTGGATGTTGTCCTTGAGCGCAACCGGGATCCCGTGCAGAGGTCCCAGCACATGGCCGGCCGCCCGCTCCCGATCGAGAGAATCGGCGATCTCGAGGGCACGGGGGTTCACCTCGATCGTCGCGTTCACCCGCTCCTCGTAGGTGGCGATCCGTACCAGGTGCGCCTCCACCAGCTCCCGAGACGTGACGGTACCATCGGCCATCGCCTGCTGCATCTCGGGAATGGTAGCCTCGACGACGTCGAACCGTGCCGTGCGGTCCGAGGGTGCGGCACACGACGCGAAGAGGGGGAGGAGCAGCGGCAGGGCACGGGTGGTGCGAAGGGAAGGGGCGCTCATCTTGGTCGGCCTCGGATCGTGGTCTGGTCCGGCTCCGCCAACGATATTCCCACCCACACCATGGCGCCACCGCGCGGGATAGGCGGGAGGCTTCACTCCCGCGGGCTCGCGCTCGCTCATCCCTGGCATGGGCTCAACGGGTCGTGCCCGTGGCAGCGGGAGCCAGCACCCTGCCAGCGAGCTCACCGGTGAACCGGTGGTTCGCGGTGGCGAGGTGGCCGTTCACCCACACGTACGCGATTCCCTGCGCGAGGTGGTGCGGATCCTGGTAGGTGCCCTCGTACGCGAGCTGCTCTGGATCGAACAGCAGGAGGTCGGCGTACGCCCCCGGTCGGATCACGCCGCGGTCGTCGATACGAAAGACCTTGGCCGGGAGGCTGGTCATGCTGCGGACCGCATCCTCGAGGCTAAGGATCTCCCGTTCCAGAACGTAGCGCCGAATCTTGTGGGGGAACGTGCCGTAGGTCCGCGGATGGGGGACCCCCTCACCCATGGGCACCAGATCACCGTCGGAGCACGTCATCACCCAGCGCTGCTTCATCAAGGTCACCACGTCGTCCTCCAGCATATTGAACGACACGATGGCAGGCGCCCCGTCCGTGGCGAGGGCGAGAGTGGCTTCGATGGGGTCCATTCGCCGTTCGGCGGCGACGTCGGCGAGCGTTTTGCCCTCGATGGACCGATCCGGCGGGTGACTTCGGAACTGGATCCGGTCTGCACCCCCGCGTCGGGCGAGGTTGACCGCAGCGTCGGCCTGAATGCGGGGGCGCAGCTCAGGATCTGCGAGTCGAGCCAACAGGGAGTCCCGTCCCCCCACCTCGGCCCATCGCGGGATCACGGCGTCCACGAGGCCTGTTGCCGATGCGGTAAACGGGTACTGATCCGCGAAGACCTCGACACCCTCGCGTCGGGCTCCCTCGATCCTCTGGACCAACGCGGCGGAGTAGCCCCAGACCCGGGGTCCCAGTGCCTTGATGTGTGTCACGACTCCGCGTAGCCCCGAGTCTCTTGCCACGCGGATCACTTCATCGACCGCCGCCACCACCCCGACGGTGTAGTCAGACTCGTCTCGTATGTGGCTCGCGTACACTCCGCCCCGTTCTGCAGCCACGCGGGCCAGCGACACGATCTCTTCGGTCGTCGCGAACGTACCGGGAGCCGAGAACAGCCCGGAAGACAGGCCGAACCCGCCGTCTTCCATCCCCCTGCGCACCAGCCCGGCCATGGCCTCCAGCTCATCGGGGCGTGGCGGCCGATTCTCGGCCGCCAGGGCCCGGGCCTGTTGCCCGAGGTCGACAGGGCCACCGCCGTCGGGATTCACGATCACGGTGGTGATCCCTTGTGCCAGGAGTGGACGTCCGTGGCTGAGACCCGGTGTAGAGAGCCCCTGCGCAGCATGCGAGTGGGTGTCGATGAACCCGGGAGCCACCACGAAGGCCGAGGCATCGATCTCCTCTCGCGCTCGGGCGTTCCCGAGATCGCCGACCGCGACGATTCGGTCTCCGCGTATCGCGACGTCGGCCCGGAACCAGGGGTTGCCAGAGCCGTCCACGACCCGGCCCCTGCGCAGGATCAGGTCGTAGTCCTCCTGCGCGGACGCCGTCGTGGGGTGGCACGCGATCGACACGGCCACGACAGCGACGCATCCCATCATGGCACCCAGGAGCCGGATCCCTCCAACCCGTGATGCCGGGGCGCGCGCGCTCACTGCCGGCTCCGGTGCAGGACTCGGCCCGGCCGTGCCTCCGTGAACCGCCCTGCCTCCATGACCAGCTCCCCGTTGATGACCACATACACCATGCCTTCGGCGAGCTGGTGTGGCTCCTGGAAGGTGGCGGGATCCCGGATGCCAGCCAGGTCGAAGACGGCCACATCGGCATACGCGCCCGGCCTGAGGACGCCCCGGTCCTCGATTCGGAAGACGCTGGCCGGAAGCGACGTCATGCTTCGGACCGCAAACGCCACGTCGATCACCCCCTGGTCCCGGACGTAACGCCCGAGCTTCCTGGGGTAGGTGCCGTAGCTCCGCGGATGGGGAACGCCTTCACCGAACGGGACGAGATCGCCATCCGTTGACGTCATCGTCCATGGTTGGCGCATCAGAGTCTCTACGTCTCCAGGGTTCATGTTGAACGACACGAACGACGCGCCGCCCTGCTCCAGCAGTGCCAGGGCGAGCTGAATCGGGTCCATTCCCCGAGACTCGGCGACCGTCGCAAGGGTCTTGCCCTCGATCGAAGGATCCGGCTCGAAGCGTCGGAACTGGAGACGGTCCGCTCCACCCCGGCGGTCCAGGTTCTCCCACATCTCGGCCACGATGCGGTCACGTAGCGCGGGTTCCCTGGTTCGCGCCACCATGGCCTCGTGTCCTCCCTCCTGGGCCCACCGGGGTACGAGCGCGCTCGTGATGCCGCTCCCCGATGCCTCGTAGGGGTACTGGTCCGCGTATACTTCCACCCCCGCGGCACGGGCCCGCTCGACGCGCTCGACGATGGCGGTGGAGAATCCCCACACGTGCGGCCCCAGGGCCTTTGCATGGCTGATCACGCCGGGCAGCTCTCCTTCCCGAGCGATGCGGATTACCTCGTCGACAGCGGCCATGAGCCCGACGGTGTATGTGGACTCGTCACGGATGTGGCTCGTGTACACACCGCCGAATTCGGCGGCGACCTCTGCCAGCGCCACGACCTCTTCAGTCTCCGAGAAGCTGGCGGGAGAGTAGAAGAGCCCCGACGAGAGACCGAAGGCTCCCGCCTCCATCCCGCGGCGGACGAGCTCCCTCATCCGCTGAAGCTCCGCGCTCGACGGATCCCGGTCGCCCATCCCGAGCACCTCGATCCGGATGGACCCGTGGGGCGTGAGCAGCGCCACGTTGACACCGAGGCCATCCTCGAGGAGGTCCTCCCTCTGGGCCACCAGGTCGATGGGGCCGCCTCCATCCGGATTCACGAAGACCGTCGAGATGCCCTGGGCGATCAGCGGACGGGCGCCACTCAGTCCCGGTGAGGCCAGGCCGGGCCCGGCATGGGAGTGCACATCGATGAAGCCCGGGGTCACGTAGAGCCCGGACACATCGATCACCCGCGCTCCAGGGGCGTCTCCCAGAGCTCCTACGGCGGAGATACGGTCTCCACGGATCGCCACGTCCGCACGAACCCAGGGGTTTCCCGAGCCGTCGAGGACACGTCCACCGCGAAGGAGCAGGTCGTACCGCTCCTGTGCACCCGACGAAACGGGGGCGATCAAGCCCAGCACGATCAGGCACCGGCCGAATGCGGATCTCATGAAGGTCCTCCGTGTGAGGTATGGGCGGACGTCGAGCCGCCCGTGGGTCCGGGTATCAGAAGCCGAACAGCCTCGTGACCTTGAGACTCAAGAGGCGGTCCTGGACTCGGGAGGCCGCGATGTCCCTTCGCTCCGTGTACACGAGGAAGAGATCGCTGAGCGGCGCGTGGATGAAGTTCAGGCGCACGTTGCTCACGAGCTCTTCCGCTGCCGCATTGTATTGGACGAACGTGCTCAGGAAGAGGCGGGTGGACACGGCGTAGCTGACCCTCCCTCCGTACACGTCGGCGTCGAAGGACGCCTCCGGGAGGTCCACCCGATTGGTCTGGCCGAACAGGTCGAGGGCGAGATGCTCGTTCACCCGCCATAACGCGGATAGCTCGAGGGTCGTTCGATCCCCGTTGAAGAAGCCTCCCGCTGTCAGGGAGGCACTGGCCGAGAACGGCCGGCCGGAGCTGGATCCGTATCGGGCACTCCATTCATCGAAGCGGTAATCGCCTGCCGGAACGACCGCTCCCGCGCGCACGGCGAAGTCACCTTCGAGCCGCTCGAATCGGTTCGCCCACGCCAGCGAAAGGGATCCGCCATCGAGGAAGGCCACATCGAGGCCCGCCGAGCCCTCCCGGGTGAGAAGGAGTCCGTTGAGGTCGGTCACGTACGAGATTTCACCGTACGGATTGACCTCCTGGACCCTCGGGAGGTCGGGGGTGGGGTGCCCTCCGACAGTGGCGTAGCCGTGACGTACGCCTGCTCGGCGCACGAAGCCCAGGCCGGGCGCGAAGTCCGATCCCACCTGTTTCACGAAGGCGGAGGCGTCCCAGAGGGCGTCACGCCACGACACGGAAGCCCGGCCGGCCCAATCCTCGCCCTGCCCGTCGTCGCTGGTGCCCGCGGCGTACGCGTTCACCGACAGGTTTCGCAGGAGGCGCAGGTTGAGGTCGGCGCCGTAGCTCCGGTTGAAGGCCTCGGCACCACCCGTAGCCTGCCGGTTGATGAACACGGCTCCCACATCCCCGATGTCGCCCAGGTTCCGTCGCAGACGGGCGACGGCGAAGTTCTCGGCGGGTCTGGTTCCTCCGGACTCGGTCTGCATGTCCATCAGTCCGATCCCCCATTTCCCCGCCTGGCCCGTGAGCCGGCCTCCGCCCAGGATTGGGATGGGAAGGCCGTCAGAGTCCAGTCCGATGCGTCTGGAGTGGAAGAGGGTGAACTCCCTCAGGGACGATCCCATGCGCACATTGCGCTCCGTGACGTCTCCCAACGTGAAGGTGCCGGCATTCTCGAGGAAGAAGTCGCGCTTCTCCGGGAAGAAGAGGGAGAAGCGGGTCAGGTTCACCCTCTCCTGGTCCACCTCCACCTGGGAGAAGTCGGTGCGGAGGGTCCCGTCCAGTGTGAGTCGTGGCGTCACGCCCCACTTCACGTCGAATCCGCCGTCGAAGCCGCTGTCACCCGCACCCGATTCTTCCAGGGATCCCGACGCTCTGGACGCGGAGAGATATGGCTTGACCGAGAGGTTGCGGCCGGCCCGGAGACCCCGAAAACCGGTGATGGTCCCGGCGCGGGACATCTTGTGCAGCAGCTCATGGCGGGCCAGGGGTGCCCAGTATGTGTCCTCGTTCTTCCGGCGGATCCGTCGGGAGAACTGGAAGCCCCACGACTGTTCGTCCTGGTTCGGGTCGAAGCGAAGCGTGGAGAAGGGGATCGCCGCCTCCACCGTCC
>JARRLD010000239.1:0-11969 GCA_037387345.1 Gemmatimonadota bacterium | reverse complement strand
CGCGTGAGGGTGAAGGGGATCACACCGGTATCGAAGATCTCGTCGAAGAACCGCCCCACCGTGAACTCGTCGCCGAGCTGGAGGGCGCGCTCCGCCATGAGCTGCTCCATCTGGATCTTCCCGCTCAGGTAGCTGGTGCCGTAGCCCGGCTGACGCAGATAGAGCTGTTGCTCGAAGCGCACCAGGTCCCCGTCCGGTAGCCACCCCCTGGGAGTCCACGTGGAGGCGTGCTCCACGGCCTCCTCCATGGTGAACTCGTTCCCGTGGAGGTACAGCCCGCTCAGCGCCCGTGCGGCGCGCTGCGCCACCATGATCCAGATCAGCTCCCGGCTTCGAGGCCTCCCGTCGAACAGCCCGGCGTGCATGAGCATGAACATCTCCTCCACGGCCGTGGCCAGGCCCTCGGAGCGGTGGTCGAAGATGTTGTAGAGTGAGGGGCCCTGGCGGATGGGGCTGGGATGGGGATCCTCCCGCATCCGGGCCAGCTCGATCCAGTGGTGCATGTGGGTACGCATGGCGAGGGGATCCCGGTAGGTCACCTCGCTGAAGAAGTTGCGGATCTCGTCGGGATCGGCCGGCGTGAACCTCCCGTTCACTGCACGGACCGCCGGATCCATCCAATCCCGGATGGCGTGGATCTCCTCCCTCTCGAGGAACTCCATGTACTCGGTGACCGCGGCGTTGAGGCGCCGGTCGTACTCCTCGGGACTGGCGATGCGCTCCAGCTCAGGCAGGTGGCGGTTCCGGTTCTCCTCCAGGAGCAGCGACGAGTGCGCTCGGGCCAGCTCCCGGCGCATGAGGGTGACCAGCTGCTCCCACGTGTAGGGCACCAGGTGGACGTTCTGCATGTACCAGGTGTAGTTGTCCTTGCCCACACCCGACGGGCCGGTCCTGGAGGGGAGCTCGGCCTCCAGCCAGTCGCGGAACGCGTCGGTAGCCTCCCGGGCGGCGACGATGGCCGCGTCCAACGCGGGGTCGGTGCCCGCCACCTGCTGGCCGAGCGCCTCCAGGTCGGCGCTCTGTCCCTCGAAGGACCGTAGCCCCGCGTGCCACAGGTCCCGGGCGTTCCCGGTGAGGTTGACCCGGGCCTGCTCCAGCACCGCGGGAACGGTCCCGATGCGCCCGGCCAGCACCGCCGCGTCCTCGGGGCCCAGGGGGTAGTCATACGTCCAGGTGTCGATCCAGCCGTGGATCACCGGCCCTTCGTGGGCGGGGACGTCGCTCTGCGCCGGGTAGATCATCACGTAGAAGGCCGGGTCCCGCGCCCAGGGTCTCCGGACCCGGTGGTCGAAATCCAACCCGTTCATCTCCGCACGCACGAGGTGCCAGTCGATCTGCTCGGCCCGGGGCCACCCGCTGGGATCCAGAGCACGGAGACGGGTCTGCCAGTCCGCCAGCTCCCGGTGCTGAGCCTCCATGGCGGCCGCCGAATAGTCCGGCACCTCTTCCACGAGCTCGGGCCGTTCGAACTCACGCCACTCCTGGAAGAGCGTCACGAGGTCCTGGTGGGTGCCGGAAGGACGCTCCGGCTCCGGTGAAGGTGCGGTGCAGGCCGCTGCAAGGAGCACGACGCCGACGGGGAACGCTCGAAGCGTGGATGGGAGCATGACTGGCTCTCCGGGTGGAAGTGGCCGACGGGACCGTGGTGCAGGGTAGAAGGCTGCCTCCCCGTCGGGCAAGACGTTGTCCGGTCCGGCTCGGGGGATGAGTGTCGCGGTTGCCGAGGCGCGTCCACGGCCCCACATATCACGGACCCGAACCCCTCGGAGTGGCCGGGAGATCTCCGAACAGGAACGACCATGCGACGCAACCCATCGATTCTGCTTTTCGCCGCCGTCTCCTCGACGCTCCTGACCGGGTGCGTCAAGAAGAGCACCCACCAGGTAACCCTGGACGAGCTCGCCGCCGCCCGCGCCGCCCAGGCGGCCTTCCGCGACAGCACACAGGCCCGCGAAGCGGAGTGGCGGGAGCAGGAAGCGGGCTACCGGGAGGAGATCGCCCGCCAGATGGCCGAGGTGGAGCGACTGGAGGCCGAGCTCGACGACACAGAGGCGCGCCGGGCCGAGCTCGAGCGCTACTTCGAGGAAGCCCGGGCGGAAGTCCATCGCCTGGAGCTCGTGCTACAGGAGCGGGGAGCCGAAGCGAGGCAGCTCCAGAACCGGCTGCGCGCGCTGGCGGCGGTGGAGCGGGAGGTCCGCGAGCGGAATCAGATCTACGAAGACGTCATCGGCCGATTTCGCTCCCTCATCGACGCCGGACGCCTCAGCGTGTCCATCCAGCGGGGGCGGATGGTCATCAACCTCCCCCAGGACATCCTCTTCCGATCGGGAAGCGCAGCGCTGGCGACGGAAGGTCGACAGACCCTGGCGGAGGTGGGAGGCGTCCTGTCCGAGCTCTCCGATCGGACCTTTCAGGTGGAGGGACACGCCGACAACGTGCCCATCGCCACGGAGCAGTTCCCCAGCAACTGGGAGCTGTCCGCCGCCCGGGCGCTCTCCGTGGTCCACCTGCTGGTAGGGGAGGGAGTGCCCTCCGCCAATCTCTCCGGCGCAGCCTATGGCGAGTTTCAGCCCGTGGCCGGCAACGACACCGCGGACGGCCGCCGACTCAACCGGCGCATCGAGATCGTGATGCTGCCCAACCTCGACGTCATCGCCGACAGCGCCATCACCGGGTGAACGAGACCACGGGAGGAATCACCGCATGAGCCACGCCCATTCCCCCTCACGGCGCCGCTTCTTGAGCCAGCTGGCGGCGGGTGCCGTCGCCGCCGGCGCCACCCCTCTCATCCTGTCGGCGGACCAGCGCCGCCGGGCTCTTCGGCTGACGCGCGCGAAGCGGTACTCCGTCAACGACGAGGTCCAGCTGGCCCTCATCGGCGCCGGCGCCATGGGCACCGCAGATACCCAGACGGCGCTGCGCGTGCCCGGCGTCCGCCTCGTTGCGGCCTGCGACGTCTACGATGGCCGTCTGGAGGCCGCTCGCACCGAGCACGGCTCCGACCTCGTCACGACCCGGGACTACCGCGAGGTGCTCGCACGCGACGACGTGGACGCGGTCATCGTCGCCACGCCGGATCACTGGCACCAGAGGATCTCCGTGGACGCCCTCCGCGCCGGTAAGTCGGTGTACTGCGAGAAACCCATGGTCCACCGCATCGAGCAGGGCCAGGAGCTCATCCGGGCGGAGCGGGAGTCGGGCAGGACCTTCCAGGTGGGGAGCCAGGGCATGAGCTCCCTGGGCAACGAGAAGGCGAAGGAGCTCTACGAGGAGGGCGCCATCGGTGAGCTCAATTACGCCGAGGGCTTCTGGGCCCGTAACGACCCTATCGGCGCCTGGCAGTATCACATCCCCGACGACGCCTCCGAGGAGACGGTGGATTGGGAGCGTTTCCTGGGGGATGCCCCGACCAGGCCGTTCGATCCACTCCGGATCTTTCGTTGGAGGAACTACCGCGACTATGGCACGGGGGTGTCAGGCGATCTCTTCGTCCACCTCTTCTCGAGCCTGCACTTCGTCACCTCGTCCACGGGGCCTCAGCGGGTGATGGCCCAGGGAGGCCTCAGGTACTGGAAGGACGGGCGCGAAGTGCCCGACATCCTCCTCGGCATGTTCGACTACCCCCAGGGTGAGACCCACCCACCCTTCAACCTGTCCCTGCGCGTGAACTTCGTGGACGGCACGTCGGGAAGCACGTTCCTGCGCCTCGTAGGACACGAGGGCGCGATGGACGTCACCTGGACCGAGGTCGTCCTTCGCAGGAACAAGGTCACGTCACCGACCGACGTATTCAGCCAGATGAAGTCCGACGAGACGGACGGAATGCAGGAACGGCGAAAGGAGATGCTCCCCCCGGCCGAGAGCGTGTACGTGGCCGAGGAGGGATACTGGGGGGCCCACTACGATCACTTCAACAACTTCTTCTCCGGTGTGCGGGACGGCACGCCGGTCCACGAGAACGCCACCTTCGGACTCCGGGCCGCGGCCCCGGCGTTGGCCTGCAACGACAGCTATTTCGACGAGCGGGTCGTCGCGTGGGATCCCGAGGAGATGACCGAGCGATGAGACAGCGCAAGCCCGTCACGACCCTGGCGCTCCTGACCCTGCTGACCCTGGCGTGCGCGCCAGCCGACGGCGACGGCAACGCCGGAGCGGCGGCCAACAGCGTCCCCGAGCACAACACCCTGAGCGCCGAGGAGGAGGAGGCCGGCTGGATCCTGCTCTTCGACGGCGTTTCCACCGAGGGATGGCGTGGCTACGAGCTGACGTTCGACTTCCAGGTCTCCCCCGTGGGCAACAGCGGCGTCTTCTACCTCGTGCAGGAGCACGAGGGCGAGGAGTTGTGGGAGGTGGCGCCCGAGTTCCAGGTGCTGGACGACACGGCCTACATCGAGATGGGCACCATGGACATGCACAAGCACCTGACGGGCGACAACTACGACCTGCACCCGTCGCGCGTGGCGGCCTCCAACCCCATCGGCGAGTGGAATCACGGGAGGATCCTCGTGGACGGGACCCACGTCGAGCACTGGCTCAACGGCCAGATGACCGTCTCGTACGAGCTACGCTCGCCCGAATGGGAGGAGCTGGTGGCGGCCAGCAAGTTCGCGGACGCCCCCCACTACGGCCGGGCGACCTCCGGCCGCATCGGCATCCAGGACCACGGCCACGAGATCCGGTACCGCAACATCAAGATCCGGCCGACGGGGGGTTGAGCGTGCGTGTGGCAGGGGCTTCGCGGCTGTCCTGGGCCGCTGCGGCGCTCGTGGCGCTTCCGGGGCTGTCGTCCCCTCAGGAGGCGATCTCCCTGTTCAACGGACGTGACCTCACCGGGTGGACCGTACACGGCACGGAGCTGTGGTACGTGGAGGACGGCGACCTCGTGTGCGAGAGCGGGCCCGACGCCGCCTACGGCTACCTCGCGACCGACGCGTCCTTCCGGGATTTCGACCTCACCGTCGACTTCAAGCAGGAAGCCGACGGAAACTCCGGGGTGTTCTTCCGCTCCCACGTGGAAGGGACCGTCATCACCGGGTGGCAGGCGGAAGTGGCTCCCCCGGGTAGCCATACCGGTGGGATCTACGAGTCCTACGGCCGGGGCTGGCTCGTCCAGCCGGCACCGGAAAAGGACGGGGTCCTCAGGATGGGAGCGTGGAATACCCTGCGTGTGCGGGCGGTGGGCAACCGCGTCACCACCTGGCTCAACGGGGTGGAGATGATCGACCTCACCGACACCGGGATCGGCGGGGCCACGGGCCAGATCGCGCTGCAGATCCACGACGGCGGAGGCATCAAGGTCCGCTGGCGGAACCTCCGCATCGTGAGGCTCTGAGGGGGGACCGACCGGGACGTGCCCGCACGCCGCGACCAGATGCGGCTGGTCCAGGCCGAATTAGTAGAGAAAGGTGCTGTCATGGCGGAAACGGTAGCAGTTGTCCGCATAGTTCATCGGGCTCTCGACGTTACCCGGAAAGAGCAGGAGCCCGCTGAACTATGCGGACAACTGCTCCCGTTTCCGCCAGGACAGCACCTTTCTCTACTACTTCGGCCTGGACCAGCCGCATCTGGTCGCGGCGATCGACGTCGACGCCGGCCTCGCCACCATCTTCGGCGACGAGCTCACCATCGACGACATCGTGTGGATGGGCGACCTGCCCACCATCGCGGCTCGGGCCGAGCGGGTGGGCGTCGCCGATACGCGTCCCCTCTCGGCGCTCGCGGACCTGCTGCGGGACGCCGTGGCCTCCGGCAGGGAGATCCACTTCCTTCCGCCCTACAGACCGGACACGTGCATCCAGCTCTCCAAGCTCCTGGATTTCCCCTACCGCGAGGCCCGTGAGCGGGCGTCCACCGAGCTCGTCCAGGCTGTCGTGGACCAGCGTAACATCAAGTCCGACTTGGAGATCGCCGAAATCGAGGATGCCGTGGCCACCTCGGTGGCCATGCACGAAGCCGCCATCCGTATGGCCCGCCCCGGGATGCGGGAGGCGGAGATCGCCGCCGAGGTGGAGCGGATCGCGGTAGCGGCCGGCGGACGGACGGCGTTTCCCGTCATCGCCACGATCCATGGCGAAACGCTGCACAATCACGTCCATGTGAACGAGCTCTCCGAGGGAGATCTCTTCCTCCTGGATTGTGGAGCCGAGACGGCCATGGGGTACGCAGGCGACCTGTCGTCCACGTTTCCCGTGAGCCCCACCTTCACGGAGAGGCAACGTCTCATCTACGACCTGCAGCTCGAGGCCCAGAACACCGCCGTGGACACCCTGGCCCCCGGCGTTCCCTACCGGGACGTCCACTTCGCCGCCTCCCGGGTGATCTTCGACGGGCTGAAGGACCTGGGTGTCTTCAAGGGCGACACCGAGGCGGCGTTGGAGGCCGGCGCCCACGCCATGGTCCTACCCTGCGGGACGGGCCACATGATGGGCCTGGACGTCCATGACATGGAGAATCTGGGTGAGGAATACGTGGGGTACGCCGGTCGACCCAAGAGCACACAGTTCGGGCTGAAGTCCCTCCGGCTCGCGCGGGAGCTGGAGCCTGGGTTCGTCCTCACCGTGGAGCCCGGTATCTACTTCATCCCTCAGCTCATGGACCTCTGGCGGTCCCAGGCCCACTGCGCCGAGTTCATCGATTTCGACGAGCTGGACAGGTGGCGGGGCTTCGGGGGTGTCCGGAACGAGGAGGATTATCTCATCACGTCCGACGGAGCCCGGAGACTCGGGCCCCACAAAGTCCAGACCGTGGAGGAGATCGAGGCGCTCCGAGCGCCCTGAGAGGCCCCGGCGCGGGGGGTGGACAACTCCGTTGTAGCCCCATAGAATCGTTCGCCCCGCCGGGACCACGGCGGGACAACACCACCGGGATTCGCTCGACGCGCCAGGACACGGTCGCCGACTCCTCGTGCCCTCGCCGCGTCGGGATAGGAATCCGGGCGCGGCTTTATCGTTGGAAGGAGCAGAGGAGCAGGAATGATCGCGGTTGAAGACGTCACCAAGCGGTACGGACCGCTTGTCGCGGTGGACGGCCTGAGCTTCGAGGTGAACCGTGGCGAGGTGGTCGGCTTCCTCGGACCCAACGGGGCTGGCAAGACGACCACGATGCGCATGATCACGGGGACCCTCCAGCCCGACAAAGGGGCGGTCTTCTTCGACGGCTCACCGATCTCGGAGGGCCTCGCCGAGGCGAAGCGACGCGTGGGCTACCTGCCGGAGGCGAACCCGCTCTATGACGAGATGCTGGTGGCCGACTACCTCGACCTGGTGGCCGACCTGAGAAGGTTGTCACCGGAGGAGCGCCGTCGAGGCGTCGCCGATGCGGTGAGCGAAACCGGAATCGGGACCGTCTTCTATCGGCCCATCGCCGAATGCTCGAAGGGCTACCGACAGCGGGTGGGCATGGCCGCGGCCATCCTGCACCAGCCGGAGGTCCTGATCCTGGACGAGCCCACCGAGGGACTCGACCCCAATCAGCGGGTGGAAATCCGACGTCTTGTGGCGAATCTCGGAAGGGAGCGGACGGTGCTCCTCAGCACCCACGTGATGCAGGAGGTGGAAGCGACCTGCTCGCGGGTGGTGATCCTCTCCCGCGGGCGGCTTGCCGCCGACGGGACGGTGGACGACCTCCTGTCGACCCGGTCGGGCGGCGCACGCTACATCGTCGAGGCGCAGGGCGAGGCGGTGGCCGACACACTCGGGGCTCTCCAGGGCGTGGCGTCACACAGGACGGAGCAACTGGACGACCGGGTGCGGGTGACGCTGGAGGGCGCGGGTGACGGAGAGCTACGCCCCGAGATCTTCCGGCTCGCCACGGAGCGCGGATGGACCCTGTGGGAGCTGCACCGGGAGCGGAAGAGCCTGGAGCAGGTGTTCCGCCATCTCACGACCGCGGAGGAATCGCCAGGCTCCGAGCCCGGTACCGTCCACGGGGAGGCGGTGGCGCGATGAGCTCCCGCATGTGGACCGTGGCCAAGAATGAGCTGCGGGGATACTTCGACCAACCCACCGCCTACGTGCTGGTCGTCGCGTTCCTGGCCCTGTCTCTGTTCCTCCTGTTCCGCACGATGTACGCGACCAGCATCGCGTCCCTGAGGCCCCTGTTCGACCTGCTCCCGATCCTGTTCGCCGTCTTCATCCCCGCGGCCACCATGAGGAGCCTGGCGGAGGAGAGACGCGCCAAGACGCTGGAATGGCTTCTGGCGCAGCCCCTGACCGAGGCGGAAGTGGTCGGAGGCAAGTTCCTCGGCGACTGGTTCTTCGTGTTGATCGCGCTCGCAGGAACCGTTCCCACGGCCGTGGGGATGCTCCTGGTCTCCGACGCGGACCCCGGCATCGTCCTCGCGCAGTATGTCGGGGCCGTGTTGTTGGCGGCTCAGCTGGTGGCCCTGGGCCTGTGGGCGTCGAGCTTCACCCGCAACCAGATCACCGCCTTCATCATCGCGGCGTCCCTGAGCTTCCTGCTCTTCCTCATCGGGGCGCCGGTGGTTCAGATCGGCCTGCCGCCTCTGCTGTCCGGAGCCCTCGCGCGGCTTTCCGTGGTGGGGCACTTCGAGAATGTGGCCAGGGGGGTCGTGGACCTCCGCGACGTGCTGTACTTCGCATCCACGGCGGCTCTTTTCCTGATGCTCGCCACCGGGGCCGTCGCACGCGAACGTCTCAGCGGCGCGCGCCCGGAGCTGCGACGGATGAAGATGGGGGTGGGCGTGGGAGCGGTTCTGGTGCTGGTGCTGAACCTCCTTGGAAGCCACATCCGGGGACGTCTGGATCTCACGGAGGGCAATCTCTACACGCTGGCCGACGGAACGCGGGAGATTCTCGGAGGCCTCGACGATCTGGTGCAGGTTCGGCTCTTCGCGTCGGCCGAGCTGCCTCCGGAGATCCAGCTCCAGCTCAGGGACGTGCGGGATCTCCTTTCCGACATGACCCGCGCTTCCGGCGGCAACCTGGTCCTCTCGGACATCAATCCCGACAACGACGAGGCGGGCGCAGACGAGGCGTCCTCGTTCGGCGTATATCCCGTGGAGTTCAACGTGCTGCGCGACGACGAGTTCCAGGTTCGGAGGGGGTACTATGGCCTGGCCGTCACGTATGCCGACGAGCAGGAGGTGATCCCGGTCATCGAACGGGTGGACGACCTGGAGTTCCGCCTCGCTTCCGCCATCTCTTCGATGACCCGGGAGGAGCGGCCCGGCGTCGGGTTCCTCCAGGGCTTCGGTGCGAAGGGTCCGTACGAGGTTCCCGGGCTTCGGGAGAGTCTGGGCGACCGGTTCGACCTCCGCTCGGTCGATCTGGCGGGAGACACCGCGACCGGCCTCTCCGTCGACTCGACCGGCGTCCTGGCCATCGTCGGGCCCACGCAGCCCGTCGACAGTCTCGTGCTCGACCGCGTCGAGTCCTTCGCGTCCGTTGGCGGCGCGGTCCTCCTTCTCTTCGAGCCCGTGGAGCTGGACCCGCAGAGTCCCATGACGGTCCCGGTCCGTTCGGGACTGGAATCGCTGCTGGAGGGGAGAGGCCTGTCCTTTTCGAGCGATCTGGTCTACGACCTCGCCTCCAGCGAGCGCGTATCCCTGGGGCGGAGAGGACTTTTCAACGTGGTGTCCCAGTACCCCCTGTGGCCCATCGCCCTTCCGGCGGGCGACCACGTGATCACCCGCGGCCTCAACTCCATGACGCTCGGGTGGGCAGGCACCCTCGAGATCACGGACTCCGCCCACGTGACGCCCCTGTGGGAGACCACCGAGGCGGCCGGCGTCCAGGGCCCCCAGAGCCCGATCTTCCCGGATCAGGACTGGAACCGCTCCGAGGAGGACCTGGCCGTCCGCACGGTGGCGGCCGCCGTCCAGCCGGCCGAGGGATCGACCGAGGGGCGTATGGTCGTGGTCAGTGACGCGTCATTCGCGGAGGGACAGTTCGTCCAGTCCAATCCCGGCAACCTCCTGTTCCTCGCCAATGCCATCGACTGGCTGGCCCAGGACGAAGCGCTGATGGACATCCGGGCCAAGAACCGTACGCCCCCCGCCCTGGTGTTCACGTCGGACGTGGCACAGAGCGGACTGAAGTGGGGCAACCTGGTCGGCCTTCCCTTCATCTTCGCCCTCGTGGGGCTCCTCCGGGTGACCGGGAAGAGGCGTCGGGCTGAAGCCCGTTGGGGGGAGGTGATCTCATGAGTCAGGGTACCCTGAAGAAGCTCGTGCTGGCGCTGATCGTCGCGCTCGTCCTCTGGGGAGCGCTCACGCTTTACCCCCGCGGTGGCCGGTCGGCCGACGCATCGCCCGAGGTCGTGGCCTTTCTCGACGGCGTGGGTGACGAGGCGTCGATCCAATCGGTGCGTTTCCGATCCCCCGACGGCGATTCGGTGGTGCTCGTCCACTCGGACGCCGGCTGGAGCGTGAACGGATTCCCGACGGACTCTGCCAGGGTGGCGCAGTTTCTGGACGTGCTCTCCGAAGCGGCGGTCCGGGAGCTCGTCGCCCGCAACGCGGCCAACCACGACCGCATGGGCATGGCCAACGACAGCGCCTACACCATCGAGGTGGACGCGGACGCCTACACCGGATCGCTCCTCCTGGGGGACGCCGGATCCCGCTATGGAACCACCTACGTGCGCGCGCCCGATGAGGACGAAGTCTATCTGGTGGAGGGCAACCTCAGCGTCCACGCCCGCCGCTCTCTCGACGATTGGCGGAGCAAACGTATCGTCTCCGTCGATACGGCGTCGGTGGCGCATCTGGACGTGACTCGCGACAGCTCGCGTTACTCCCTCAGTCGGGGCGACTCCACCTGGACGTTCGCGGATGGATCCGAGGCGGACGCGGCGGCGGTGCGGAACATCCTCACGGAGCTCAGGGATCTCCGGGGAGCGGGTTTCCTGGCCGAGGAGGACTCCGTCGCGACGCTACCGCCAGGCGGATCCATCGTGGCCACGTCGGCCGACGGCGCCCTCCTCGCGTCCATCGAGCTGGGAAGCGGTGACAACGAGCGATGGGCCATGCGTGTGGGCGACACGGTCCTCTATCGGTTGGGATCGTACCGGGTCGACCGGGTCGCCCCTCCGCGCGAACGGTTGGTGCCCTCGGGTTAGCGTTGGCCCTCTAGCGGGGCACCTTTCCCTTCCGCTGGAACCACCAGCGCATGCACTTGTGGCCGAAGTCCACGGGCTCGCAGAACATCATGGGGCACCCTCCCACGACGCACTCGATGCCCAGGCGGCCACACTCCGACACCGCCTCGTCGGAGACGCTGCCCTCCCCGATGGAGCGGTGCAGCCAGACGCGGTCGATCCCCGCCTCGGCGCAGTCACGGACCACCTGGGCCGACACGCCCGGGTGGGTGACGATCATAACTCCGTCCACCGGAGCCGGGAGCGAGCGAACGTCGGGATACGCTTGGGTGCCCTCGACCTCGGATGCGGCGGGATTGACGGGATAGACCTGGAAGCCGGACTCCACCAGGCGCCGATAGATGGAGTTGGCCGGCTGCTTGGGATCGCGTGAGACGCCGGCGACGGCCAGGCGTTCGCCGTCGAGAAAGGCGGCCACCGACTCAGGGAGCTTGGCCATCGAGCGTCCTCGGGGAAGGTCCTACCGCGTCAGGACCAGGATCACGGCCACCAGAGCCGCTGCCCTGAGCAGCGACCCGAGTATCCCCCACCCTGTTCCTTCGGACTCGGCGGCAGGGTTGCCCCGCCGGGTCCAGATCAGGATCCCACCACACGAATCCAGGCCGAACTCCACGGGAAGCTCGAACCCGTGGTAGACCTCCACCGCTTCGACATCAAGCGGGGACATCAGCTGATCGACGCTGTTGACGCCACTCAGCGGGACCCCATCCAGCCAGATTCCCGGCCGGCACTGGCCCCTGAGAAGCAGCGTATAGCCATGGGGCGGGGTCGAAACCACCATGCCCCCCGGGACCTGGTGGAGCATCTCCGTCAGGAGGCGGGGCTGTCGCCGAACGATGTCGTCCCGGGTG
>JARRLD010000238.1:0-6638 GCA_037387345.1 Gemmatimonadota bacterium | reverse complement strand
GGCCCGCCGGCCTACGCGGCCGCCAAGGCGGGGCTGGAGGGGCTCACCCGCAACTCGGCCATCGAGCTGGGGCCCGACGGCATCCGCGTGAACCTGATCGTGCTGGGCACAATCGCGTCGAGGTGGCTGCTCCAGCGCAAGAGCGAGGCGGAGCTCGCCGAGATCCGGCGAAGCACCCTGACCGGTCGACTCGGCGAGCCCGAAGACGTTGCGTCCGTCGTCTCGTTCCTGGCCTCGGAAGACGCGGGTCACGTGACGGGCCAGCTATTCTCGGTTTCCGGTGGACAGTGGCTGCCGTGAGCGGCTCCAGCGGGGAGCAGGCGTGAGCGATCCCAAGGGCGATTCCAGGGGCTACGGCGCCGGGTTCGAGAGCGACGAAGATCCGGAGTCCTGGGTCCTCTACGAGAAGCTCGACGGCGGCATCGCGCGCATCACGCTGAACCGGCCGCAGCGACGCAACGCAATCCTCTCGCCGGACATGCACTTCGTCATGGCGGAGCGGCTGGCGACGGCCCACGAGGACGACGAAATCAAGGTCATCGTGCTCGCCGGAGCAGGGAGCGACTTCTGCTCGGGCGACGACGTGCGGCGCATGCCGGTGGAGAGGGCCGGGCTCGAGAAGGGGAAGAAGCTCCCCCAGACGGCGCGGATCCGGAACGCCGTGCGTCTCGACGAGAACCTGCGAAACCTCCTCTACTGCTCCAAGACCGTGATCGCGGCCTGTCAGGGCGCCGTGATCGGCGCCGGTCTCAATCTCGCCCTGGCGGCGGACCTGCTCGTCGCCTCCGATACCGCGTACTTCGCACGCCCGCAGGCGCGGATCGGCTTCGCGGGGTTCAGCACCGCGCTGCCGCTGGTCCTGCTCAAGCTTGGGATCAACCGGGGCTACGAGGCGATGATCACGGGACGCAAGGTGACCGCGAGCGAGCTCCAGCAATGGGGCGTCGTGAACTCCGTGGTGTCCGAGGCCGACCTGGCCGACGAGGCGCTGCGGTACGCCACGGCCATTGCGAGCCACTCGGCGGACGGTCTCATGATCGGCAAGCACGGTCTCCAGATGTTCTGGGAGCTCATGGGCATGTCGACCTACGGGTCCTTCGTCAGGCTCGCGCACCCCCTGTTCACGAACCTCGTGTGGCGAGACGACGAGTTCAACTTCTTTCGCGAGCGCAACGAACGCGGTGCGAAGGAGGCCCTCGCCGAGCTGAACAAGCGATGGAAGGACCTCGGCTTCGACTAGAAGCCATCGAGCGAATGAGTCGGGAATACGCACAGCTCACGCCGAGGCAGGTCACGAAGGGCCTCGAGTTCCCGGAAGGGCCGGTGGCCCTGCCCGACGGCGGTGTCCTCGTCACCGAGATTCGCGGCGGTCGGGTGACCCGGGTCGAACAGAGCGGCGAACGAAGCGCGTGCGCGAACACCGGCGGGGGGCCGAACGGAGCCGCCTTGGGTCCCGACGGAGCGCTGTACGTGTGCAATGCCGGCTGCGCGAGCTGGGCCGAGCGTCCCTGGCCCTATCCCGACCCCGATGCGATCGCGCTCCTCCTGCCCGCGGGGCACGTCGACGGGGAGCCAGAGCCGAGCATGCAACGGGTCGAATTGGAGGCCGGCGGCGTCGAGTCTCTCTACACGGACTGCGATGGGATGGCGCTCAGGCGACCGAACGACATCGTGTTCGACTCCGAAGGGGGCTTCTGGTTCACCGACAGCGGCCGCGGCACGGCTCGGAGCCGGGATCTCACGGGCGTGTTCTATGCGCTGCCCGACGGGTCGCGGATCGAGGAGGTGATCCAACCGCTCGAGATGCCCAATGGGATCGGGCTCTCGCCGGACGGTCAGACCCTCTACGTCGTCGAGACCCGGACGCGGCGGCTGTGGGCCTGTGCGCTCGCAGGCCCCGGCAGGTTGAAGTCGCGTCGCGGCCTCGCCACGGTTCCTTCCGGGGGACCGCTGAACTTCGGAGGGTGTGACTCGCTCTGCGTCGATGCCGACGGCAACGTGATCATCGCGACGATCGGTACGGGCGGCGTCACTGTCGTCTCGAGGGACGGTGACATCGTCGCGCACGTTCCGGTCGACGACCCGATGACGACGAACGCCTGCTTCGGTGGACCGGATCTGCGCACCCTCTTCGTGACGGCGGCTGCGACCGGCCGTCTTCTCGCCTTCGACGACTGGCCCGTGCCGGGCCTCCCCCTCGCCTTCGGATAGGGATCATGGATTTCGGCTTCGACGAGGAGCAAATCCAGCTCGCCGCCAGCGTGCGAGAGGTGATCGAATCCCGGTACCCGATTGCGTACGTGCGCGAGATGCTCGGCGATCCGCGCGGCTTCTCGAAGGGTTTCTGGGGCGATGCATCGGAGCTCGGCTGGCTCGGGCTTCTCGCCGAGGAGCGCTTCGGCGGAGCGGGGCTCGGACCCCTCGAGCTGGTCGCGGTCCAGCAGGAGCTGGGGCGCGGCGTCGTACCCGGGCCCTACTTCTCCTCCGCGGTCCTCGCTACCTCGGCACTCGCGCGGCTCGGATCGGAGTCACAGAAGACGAGCTGGCTGCCGCGCCTGGTGGCAGGCGAGGCCATTGCAACCGTGGCCCTGCAGGAGGCGCGGGGCGGCTGGGACCCCGCCTGCGTGGCGCTCGAGGCCGAGCCGGGGCCGGGAGACTCCTATCGGCTGACCGGCGAGAAGCGCTTCGTGCCGGATGCCCACGTGGCGGACCTCATCGTCGTGCCAGCGCGCACGGGCGGATCCGATCCGGAAGGAGAGGACGGCGTGACGCTGTTTCTCGTCGGGGCTTCAGCACCGGGCGTATCGGTCCGCGCGATGGAGACGATCGATCCCACGCGGCGGCTCTGTGAGCTCCACCTCGAAGGCGTCGATCTGGGTCGGGACGCAATCCTGGGAGAACCCGGATCCGGCTGGCGGCCGCTCGAGCGCGTGATGGACGTCGGGCGGGTCGCCCTGTGCGCAGAGATGGTTGGAGGCGCGGAGCGCGCTCTGGAGATGTCCACGGACTACGCGCGGACCCGTGAGCAGTTCCGGCGCCCCATCGGCAGCTTCCAGGCGATCCAGCACAAGTGCGCGGACATGTTGGTCCAGCTCGAGGGTGCCCGCGCTATGACGTTCGCGGCGGCGACCTCGCTGGCTCACGGAGACCCGGATGCAGCTTCGGACGCGAGCATCGCCAAAGCGTGGTGCGGCGAAGCCTATCGCGCGATCACGACCGAGGGCGTGCAAATCCACGGCGGGCTTGGCTTCACGTGGGAGCTCGACATGCACCTGTACTACAAGAGAGCCAAGGCGGACGAGGTGTTGCTCGGAGATGCCCGGTTTCACCGAGCTCGGATCGCCGACGGCGTGTTGGGGGTGGCTTGATGGCACGGGTCGCAATCGAGCCCGGGATCGTCGCGCTGCCGGATCGCGAAGGCGACCCGCCCCGCCTGCTGGGGTGCCGCTGTGACTCCTGCGGAGCGGTCTTCCATCCCGCCCGCCCCGTGTGCCTGGCCTGCTACGGCCGTGCGCTCAGCGGTGCCGCGCTGGACGGCAATGGGACCCTCTACGCGTGCACCCACGTCCAGATGCCGCTGCGCCCCGGCCGCCGAGAAGGCCGTGACTACTGGGTCGCCCAGGTCGACCTCGACGACGGGCCGCGGGTGCAGGGGCTGCTGTCTCCCGACATCGGAGAGCCCCGCATCGGCATGCGGCTGGGTCTGGCGCTCGAGACGCTTCGCGTCGAGGAGAACGGAGACGAGGTCGTTGTGCCCCATTTCCGCGCCGAGGCTGGCGTGGCGTGAGGATCGAGAACGTCGCACTCCTCGGCACCGCGATGACGCGATTCGCCAACCATCGGGGCAGGACGATCGTCGACCTCGCTACTGAAGTCGGGCTCGGAGTCCTCGCGGACGCCGGCATCGATCTCCGGGACGTGGGCGAAGCCTACGTCGGGTCCATGCTGGCACCGCCCATGTACGGCGTTCGCATCATGAAGCAGCTCGGGCTCACCGGGCTTCCCGTCGTGACGGTCGAAGCGGCGTCCGCGACCGGTCTCGTTGCGCTGCGGGAGGCCTCCTTCGCCGTGTCCAGCGGCCGCGCCGACGTCGCCCTGGCGCTGGCCTACGAGCACGGGATGCGTCGTCTACCGGGCAGCGGGGGAATCACCCCGGGTTACGAGAGCCTGATGGCGTCGCCGGCCTCGTTCGCGCTGTGGGCCAGTCGGCGCATGCAGGAGCGGGGAACTCGTCCGGAGCATCTCGCGATGCTGGCTGCCAAGAACTGGAATGCAGCGCGGGAGAATCCGCTCGCCTACCACCAGGCCGATCACCGTGTCACGGCAGGGGAGGTCCTGGCGTCCCCGGGTGTGGCAACGCCCCTCACGGAGATGATGGGTGCGCCGATGGGGGGCGGCGCCGCCGCAGCCCTGGTGGCGCGCGCTGACGTCGTGCGGCGCCTCCGGCCGAGCCAGCCTCTCGTGCGGGTGCTCTCCACGGCGCTGGTGACGGAGTCGTACGACCCGGGCTGGATCGCGATCGGCCCGAGCATCGGGCCACCCGAGATGACGGCGGCGGCCGCCCGCCTCGCGTACGACGCCGCAGGGATCGGCCCGGAAGACCTGGATCTCGTCCTCCTCCACGATTCCTGGATCAACGAAGAGCTCGAGTACTACGAGCAGCTGGGGCTGTGCCGGGTCGGAGAGGCCGAGAAGCTGGCCGAAGAGGGAGCCACCGCGCCCGGCGGGCGCATTCCCGTGAGCACCGACGGCGGGCTGGTCGCGCGCGGGCATCCGATCGGCCCGACGGGCCTCGCGCAGGTCCACGAGATCGCACTCCAGCTGAGCGGCCTCGCCGGGAGGCGTCAGGTCGCCGACGCCAGGACGGCGCTCGCCCATCTGGTCGGAGGAGGCAGCTCGGCGATTGTCAGCCTGTTCCAGCGCGAGGGTTGAGGCCCGGCCGGCCGGACTTCGCTCGGCTCTGACTCGCGGCGCGCCGGGCGACCCTCCCGGCCCGTGGCTTCGGCAGACTCGTGAGCTCGGACAGCGCCTCCTCGAGCATCTCACAGATGGAATCGAGCTCCGAGATGGCGGTGCCGTCGGCATCGAGGCCGACGTAGAGATGATCGCTGTAGCCGTAGAGGGCGATGCTCAACGGACAATGGGGCATGACCGGCGCGATCGGGTAGGCCGAGCGGATCTCGGCCCCCGCCACGCAGCGCCTGAAGGGTATGGGGCGGGTGCTGAACGCAGCGGGCGAGGTCGTGGAGGGAGAGAGAGAACACCGAGTTCGGGTGACTGCGTTGTAAGCGCCGGACCCTTCGCATGGAGAGGTCGATATCAAAATTGCAGCACCCGACGTCCGAGGTCCTCAGTGTGCACCGACCTCCAGAACGGGAGATCATCGAGAGTGAGGATGGAAGCCTGGTGGTTCGTTCGACGGGGTCGCAAGACCAGGGGATCGCCAAGGTGACCCGGAGGACGTGAGATCGAGACTTGACGAGGCTGTGGACTTCTCATGGTAGCCGTTGCAGCTGACCCCCTGGGGCGCGAGCCAATCGGGCCGCATCGGAGCTACAATGGCTTCAACCAGCCGTTCGGCTCAGCCCTCAAGCCAGGGGACAGCTGAACGGCATATACGTTGGGCGGCGTGAATGCATCTCAGGAGGATGCCATGAGCGTAGACTACGAACCGCTCCTTCCGGTCCACTGGACCGACCCCTACGAGACCTACCGGAAGCTCCGGGACGAGGCACCGGTGCACTGGGCGCCGCAATCGGGGCTCTGGTGCGTCTCGCGCTACGAGGACGTGGCCCAGGTGCTGTGCACACCGGAGGACTTCTCGTCCGTGGATGCCGCCGAGATCCTCGTCAAGCGCGGTCTACGCCTCCGTCTGACTGATCTCGTGCCTGTCGCTCGATTCATGATGGCGAGTCGAATCAACCCGCTGAGCCTCCTGAGAGGTCGAAGCGTGTCGACGGCGCTGCTCAACATGGACGCTCCCCAACACGGCGTGCTCCGCTCCATCGTGAACCGCGGATTCACGCCGCGGCGAATTCAGGGGTGGGACGCGCGGATACGCGAGATCGTTGCTACTTGCATGTCACGACTCGCGGGCGGCGGGTCGTTCGACGTTGTCCACGATCTCGCGATCCCGCTACCCATCACGGTCATCGCGGAGATGCTCGGGATCGAGACTGAGAAACGCGCCCAGTTCAAGCATTGGAGCGACGAGATCGTCGCCGGCTCGTCGAGCGGCCTGGACGGAGTGTCCGTCGGCAGGTTGCTGCAAGCCATGACGGGGCTCCATCGCTATCTGCGCGGCGTCGTTCAGGAGCGCCGGCGGAGGCCCGCGGACGACCTCATCAGCGTGCTCGTGGACGAGCGGCACGGTGAGTCATTGGACGACCGCGAGGTGGCCCAATTCGTGAGCCTGCTCCTCATCGCGGGCAACGAGACCACGACCAACCTGATCGGAAACGCTACGCGCACCCTCCTCGATCATCCGGAGACCGTCGCGGAGCTGAGCGAGCGGCCCGAACTCGTGCCAGCGATGATCGAAGAGGCTCTGCGCTTCGAGTCTCCGATCCAGTTCTTGATCCGTCGGGTGGCTCGGGATGTCGAGCTCGCGGGAACGCGGCTCAAAGAGAATTCCCACG
>JARRLD010000237.1:0-6643 GCA_037387345.1 Gemmatimonadota bacterium | reverse complement strand
TTCGGACCGTAGAAGTGCACGACCGGGACCAGCACCGCGCCCGCCATCGCGGCGCCGTAGAGCACGACGAGGGCCTCGACCCGGTTCGGCAGCTGGTAGCTGACGACGTCCCCGGGTCGCACGCCCGCGGCCACGAGGCCCCCTGCAAAGCGACGTGCGCGGTCCCGGACGTCGGCGCAGGTTCCGACGTAGCCTCCGTCGCTCCAGAAACGGACCTCGCTCCCCGCGTTGGCGCCGAGTTGTTCGTCCACGAAGGCTCCGAGGGACTGCTCGTGCCAGAGGCCCAGCTTCTCGTAGCGGCGGCGGCGCTCATCGCTCGGCGGCCTGAGGGACGCCGCCCCCCGGATCGATCGGGTGTCTTCCGTCATGCCCATGCCAACCTCACATGGCGTCGGTGTAATCCTTACCAAGCCTTCCCGGCGACGTCTCGAACCCGCGGACCATGGCCTGCACCGTGTACGAGGCGACCAGCCGGCCGTCCCGGCTGAAGACACGCCCCTCGCCCTGGGCGAGGCCACGGCCAGCGTAGATCGCCGGATTCACGTAGAGGAGCCAATCGCGGACGTCGAACTCGTCGTGGAACGCCACGGTCGCCGCGAGGATGCCGGTCGAGAGGATGCGGTGGGCGAGGGCCTCGGTGACACCCTCGTGGGGGCGCATGGCGGCCGCGATCGTCCAGTGCGTGGTGGACTGCGCGAGCAATGCTGCGTGCAGGAAGGCGTGCAGCGGCGCCTCGCGAAAACGCACCCAGGTGTGGATCTCCGGAGGCCCCGTCTCGTCGGGGCGCCTGCGGTAGGCATCGTCCACGGTGCGCAGCTCGCGGCCGGTCACACCCAGGTCGAGCTGGGGGCAGGATTCGGGACCGGGTACGTCGGGCGGCGCCGCGGATCCGCGGATCGTGTCGGGGGCGCCGGCATCGAGCAGGACGATTCCCGCGCTGCACAGCTTCCCGGCCTGCGTCACGTGGACCTGCAGCGTCGAGAAGCTCCGGCCCTGCCGAAGCACTAGGGCCTCGATCTCGTGGGCGTCATCGAACCGAGCGGCCCGGCTGAAGATCATCGAAGCCGAGGTGACCCGCTGGGTCGGGACCGTCTTCGCCGCGGCGACGATGGCCTCCCCGAGAAGCTGTCCGCCCTCGACCACGAGGCGCACGTCCTTCGATCGGAGCTGGGGGAAGAACGTTCCCACCGGCGGATCCGGGTAGGGCGGAGATCGGAACCGGCCCTCCGCCGTCTTCGCGACGTCCATCAGACGGAGCAGGTCTACGGCGTCACCCCAGCGCGGCATGCGGTGGACCACCTCGTGGCCGGGCTGCGACGAGAAGGTCTCGACGAGCTCCACGACGAGCCGATCGCCGTAGAACGCGACGTGCCCGGCGAGGCCGGCGACCTCCTCGAAGGGCGTCCGATACGTCCACGCGACGTTCTCCCGGGGCGGGTCCGAAGCCGTCAGGGTCCAGTAGTCCGCCTCCCCCTTGAACGGGCAGACGGTGTGATGGTCCGTCGCCTCGAAGTGCTCCCAGGCGATGCAGGCCTCGGGGAAGTAGAGCTGCGCCTCGTGATCGGACTCGAGCACGATGAGGCACGCGTCACTCTCGCCCAAAACCCGCTCGCCCAGGCGCACGCGTCCGAGGCCGCGCCACGGGAGCAGATCGATCTGGTAGCCCGGGAAGCGACCCCACGCGGACTCGATGTCGGTCATGCGGCTCTCTCCCCGCCGAGGAATGCTACTCCGAGCGTCCGCCCGTCTTCTTCATCATCTCCGCCAGATGGGCTCGGAAGTCCGAGTGGGCCGCGACTGTGGTGGTCATGTCCGCCGACCACTGCTGGTGGATGCGGAAGCCCATGAGCTCCCAGGCGCGCTTGATCAGCAGCTTGCAGGCGGTGAGGGTGGTGACCGGGCACATGGCGATCTCGACCGCCCATTGCTCCACGGTCTCCTCCAGCTGCTCCCTCGGAACCACCTCATTGACGATTCCGAGTTCGAGAGCCTGTCGAGCCGTCAGCTTCCTGCGCAGGTAGAGATACTCCGCGGCGCGCTTGTAGTTCATGAAGACCCACGGCTCGATCATGGTCTCGGCTCCCGGGAGCCCCATCAGGTAGGCGTGGGGCATCTGGAACCACGCGTCCTCGGAGCAGACCGTGAGGTCCGGCAGCAGCGCCCAGTAAGAGCCCCCGCCGGCGGCGTAGCCGTGCACCTGGGCGATGGTCGGCTTCGGAAACTCCCACAGGCGCAGCATCGGGTGCAGGAAGAGCTTGGTGTGGCCCTGCCAGGTGGTCCCCGTCCGCTTCCGGTTCTCATCGAACTCGGGATACTCGCCGGTCGCGACGTGCCCCGCGCAGAAGCCCTTCGCGTTCGACTTGATGATCAGGACCTTGACGTCGTAGTCGTACTCGGCGAGGCCGAGCGCCTTGTCGAAGGCCCACACCATGTCGTGGTCCTGGAGGTTCGCCTTCTCGGGCCAGTTCATGACCAGGCGGGCGACGCCGCTCTCCTCCTTCTCGTAGATCACGCGTCCCAGATCCTGCGTCTCCATCGGGTCTTCCTTCCTCGGCTGCGATTGGTCAGTGGGGTCGGTGGCCGTCCAGCGCGCGCAGGGCGTCCCAGAAGTCGTAGGCCACGAGGGCAACGGCGATGGGCGTAGCGGCCATGATCGTGATCTCCGCGAGCGTGTCGCCGCTGGGGCGCATGGCCTTCACCGCGACGTCCATCAGCAGCAGGATGGAGGAGTAGAGCGTGAACTTGGTGAAGTGCGCAAGGTACCGCTGGAGGCCATCGCCCAGGTTCGTCCGCGAGTAGTTGAGCTCGAACGCGCCGATGATGGCGGCGGCCATGAGGAACCCGAGTAGCTCGATCACGGATCCCTGCGCGCCCAGGGGCATCCCGCTCATCAACCGGTCGCTCAGCGGCCGGTACACGGCCAGGAACACCACGACGATCAGGGCGTGCTTGCCAACCATCTCCAGCATGAGCCGCTGCCGGCTGACCGGTGCGGGTTGGGACGCCATGTCGCCTCATGCTGCTCTCGCTGCGTTGCGGTCGCCGACTTCGCCCGTCGCGGGCCGGCGCCTCCCAGTGGAGAGTGGTACCGTATTTCGATGCCCGAGACCATTGGTCTCTCCGGGGGTCCAGCCAATGGAGTACGACCCGACGTCCTGGGAGATCCAGGAGAATCCCTATCCGGTCTATCGCTGGCTGCGCGACGAGGCGCCCGTCTACCACAACCCGAAGCTGGGCTTCTGGGCACTGTCCCGCTTCCGGGATGTATGGGACGCGACCCTCGACTGGCGCAGTTTCACGTCGACCCACGGTCCGACGCTGGAGGAGGTCGACTCCCCGTTCCCCATCATGATCTCCATGGATCCGCCCCAGCACACCCGGGTGCGAGGCCTCGTCGCAAAGGCCTTCACGCCGCGTCGCATCGCGGATCTGGAGGCGGTCGTCCGCCACCTGACCCGCGAGCGTCTGGCAGGCCTCGAGCGGGGGATGCAGATCGATCTCTTCGAGCAGCTCGCATCGTCCATGCCCATGGATGTGATCAGCACGCTCCTCGGGGTTCCCCCTGAGCACCGGGATCGCGTCCGTCACCTGACCAACGAGATGATGCACCGCGAGCCCGGCGAGTTGGAAGTGAGCGAACGATTGCAGCGGGTCGGAGCCGAGCTCTACCGAACGTTCAATGAGCTGATCGCCCAGCGCCGTCGCCGGCCCGAGGACGACCTGATCAGCGCGTTGATCGCCGCAAAGCTCGAGGGGGAGGGCGGGACGTCCAGCTCCCTGACCGACGAGGAGTTGCTCGGCTTCTGCCTGCTGCTCGGGAGTGCCGGGCACGAGACTACCGCGCGCCTCATCTGCAACAGCGCGGTCACCCTTGCGCGTCACCCGGACCAGCGGCGGGAGCTGGCTGTGTCTCCGGAGCTTCTGCCTGGGGCGGTCGAGGAGTTCCTGCGCTACGACCCGCCGTCCCAGGTCCAGGGCCGCTGGAGCACACGTCCGGTGGAGATGCACGGCGTGACCATTCCCGAGGACGTGAGGGTGCTGCTACTCACGGGCGCCGCCCAGCGCGACCCGCGCGAGTACGAGGATCCCGACTGCTTCGACATCCACCGCAGGATCGACAAACAGCTCTCCTTCGGCTACGGCCAGCACCTGTGCCTCGGGAAATCCCTGGCGCGACAGGAGTGTTGCATCGCGTTCGAGGAACTCCTCGCCCGTTTCCCCGACTACGAGATCGACGAGGGAAACCTCGTCTGGGCGCACAACAACAACGTGCGCGGCTATTCGAAGGTGCCGATGCGCCTCTGAGAGCGCGGAACCTTAACCAGGTGCCGTGGGTCCGGATGTACATCTGGATCAGAAGGGCGCCTCGCAGATGGCCAGGGCCTCCCGATCCCCCGCTGCGTGACGGCTTACGTGACGGCTCCTTGGATACGCAGCTCCAGGATCTGCTCCATGTCGTAGCCGAGTTCGCCCAGGATCTCGTCGCAGTGCTCATTGAAAGCGGGTGCGCGCCTCGTGCCGCTGGGCTGCTCGTCGAACTGTACGGGCGGCGAGACCAGATCGAACTCGACGCCCTCGCGCGTGGCGGTTCGCGCCATGTAGCCGTTGGCAAGAACCTGCCGGTCCACCGGGAAGTCGAGCGTATTCTGCACGGGCGCCCACTGGCCCCTCATGGTGTGCAGCTTCTCGGTCCAGTAGGCGAGCGGATGCTGGGCGATCACCTGCGAGATGATCTCGCTGGCCTCGGAGGCGTTCTCGGCCAGCTTCTCGGGGGAGTCGAAGCGGGGGTCGTCGATCAGATCCGGCCGTTCGATGTGCTCGCAGAAGTCTGCCCAGTAGGGTGCGGCCTGGAGCATCACGAGGGAGATGTGTTTCCCGTCGCCGGTGCGGTGGACTCCCACCAGCGGGTTCGGGAGTCTGATCTTCGACGGAAGCGCGGTCACCCACGGCCGGCCGGTTCTCAACGAGAGGGCGATTGCCGCCGAGAGCGCCCAGCCCCCAGCCGCCAACAGGGAAACGTCCACGACAGACGGCTTCCCGGTCCGCTCCCGCTTCAGCTGTGCGGCGGCGATGCCCCCGGCGATGTTCATTCCGCCGACGGAGTCACCCCAAGCCGGGCCCGGCTGGCCCAGGACCCCCTCGATCTCCCGAGGTGTGGAGCTGGCGGCGTTTCCGGCGCGGCACCAGAAGGCCGTCATGTCGTAGCCGCCCCGATCCGCGTCTGGTCCTCGCGGCCCGAACGCCGTGCCGCGCACGTAGATCACCTTCGGGTTGTGGGCGCGCAGATCCGCGACATCGATCTTCAGCCGCGCGAGGACGCCGGGAAGCTTGTTCGTGAGGAACACGTCGCAACCTTCGACGAGCCGGTAGAGGACGTTCCTGCCTTCGGGCCTGGTGAGATCGATCCCGATCGAGCGCTTGCCTCGGTTCGAGTGCTCGTTGAGGACATGAACGTCGCCGCCCAGGGTCATGGTCCCCGTGCTGGCCAGGCCACGCATCGCGTCGCCCCGCTCGGGATGCTCCACCTTGATCACGTCGGCGCCCCAGTCGGCCAGGATGGCGGAGGCTGCGGGAACGAAGGTGTGCTCGGCGACCTCGAGGATCCGGATGCCTTGCATCACGTCCGACATGGGGTCCCTCCACAGGGGGCTTGCGGCTCTCCGAGAACTCTCGTAGGGTCGGAGACCAGTGGTCTCACGAGGAAATTCTACAGCATCGAGCGAGCCGCGCAGCCTCCTGGTGACAGGGGCTGCCGGGACCGGCGCGGTCTCCGAAGAGGCGTCGAAGTTGGCCGGGCCGGCCGCTGGCGCCCGGGGGCGAGAGCGCTTGGACGAGACGACGCAGAAGCCCCGAGACGCGGGCGAAGCGGCTTTCGCGGCGGCCCCCGACGTCGAGGATGTGGACTCCCCGACCGGCGAAGGAGGCTCTGGATGCCCCGACTGAAGGCCGGAGCGCGAATGCGGAGCGCGGTGTGCGACACGGAGATCATGGTCATCGCCGGACCCGATGAGGAGGTTTCCCTGGAGTGCGGCGGAACGCCGATGCTCGATGCGAAGGCCGACCGCCCCAGCGCAGGCTCGCCGGCCCCCGATCACAGCGCCGGGACGGCCATGGGGAAGCGCTATGTGGACGAGGCCGGCACCGTGGAACTCCTCTGCGTCAAGCCGGGTAGCGGCTCTCTCTCGCTGGGAGGCGTCGCCCTGAAGCCCAAGGACGCCAAGCCGCTGCCCTCTTCGGATTGAGCTCATGAACCTGATGGCGCCTCTCGAGATGGCCGCGTCGTCGTTCCTCGCGTGGATCGCGCCCGCCCTGTTGGTCATCGATGCGCTGGGCCACGAACACGATCGCAGTATCGCGTTGTCCGAGATGGTGCTCGCGCGCGTGCAGCGACCTGGGGACCTCCCGACGATGGAAGAGTTGTGGCGCGCGTGCGAGCAGGGACGGTTGTCACTGCCGTCGCTGATTCCGGATGGGAGGAGGCTGGCCCGTTGCGGGGCCTGAACCCCTCAGGTCCCTGCTTGACATAGCGTGGAGTTATCGGGCCTCCTGCAGATAACGGGGCTAGAAATTCCTATCCGCAGGCCGCGAGCGATGCGCGTGAGCCCATGTTGGTATCGAGGCGGCCGCGCCTCATTCAGCGAGG